>SMXE01000077.1 GCA_004357015.1 Caldithrix sp. | reverse complement strand
TCGGGGATGGTGTGGATAAATCAGTTGCACTACGGCTACGATGAAATGCCATTTGGCGGTGTGAAGGCTTCCGGCATGGGGCATGAGCACGGCCCGGAAGCGTTAGAGTACTATCTGGAACCTAAGAGCGTCGTTTTTGGCGGTCTTGGGTAGACGCCAGAGGGCATACGAATTATGGCAAAGATGTTTATCGCAGGTGAATATGTTGACGCAATTTCGGGCAAGGTGACCGAAGTTTACAATCCGGCCAACGGAGAGCTTGTGGACACCGCGCCTGAAGGCGGCCGTGAAGATGCAAAGCGCGCCATCGATGTAGCGGCAAAGGCGTTCGGAGAGTGGTCAAAGACGCCGTTTTCCAGACGCGGCGAGATTCTATTCGAGGCCGCACGCTTGATTCGAGAGCAGGAGCGTGACCTCGCCACGCTGCTAACCAAAGAGCAGGGCAAGCCGCTGCGGGAAGCGCTGAGAGAAATCCGCCGTTTCGCGCACACCATCGATCACTATGCGGGTCTGGCAAAAACCATTCGCGGCGGTTACGTGCCTTTGCTCGATGCACAGCGCTACGGCATGATCATCAAGCGCCCCCTGGGTGTCTGCGGCGCTATTGTGCCCTGGAATTTTCCTGTTTCTTTAATGGGAAATAAAATCGCACCCGGGCTGCTGGCCGGCAACACGCTTGTGGTTAAACCCGCCGGGACAACCCCGTTGACGGCGACCAGAACAGTGGAAATTCTGCACAAAGCCGGACTGCCGTCTGGGGTGCTGAACATCGTGACCGGGCCGGGCAGCACGGTCGGGCAAGAGATCATCGAAAATTCCAAGGTGCGTAAGATTGGCTTCACCGGCGCAACCGACACCGGACGCAAAGTCATGGCAGCCGCGGCGCAGGAGATCAAGCGCGTCACGCTCGAGCTTGGCGGCAGCGACCCAATGATTGTGTGCGACGACGCCGACATCGATAAAGCGGTCAGCGCTGCTTCGGTAGGACGTTTTTTCAACTGTGGCCAGGCATGCCTGGCGGTGAAGCGTCTTTATCTATTTGAAAATATCGCAGACGAGTTCATTGAAAAGCTTGTCGCTAAAGCCAGAAAGTTGCGCGTCAGTGATGGTTTGGCTGAGGGCGCCATGATTGGCCCCCTGCACACAGTTTTTCAACTTGAAGAAATTGAGACGCAGGTACGGGATGCGGTGGACAAGGGGGCACAGATTCTGGTTGGCGGGAAAAGACCGGAGGGGGCGGAATACGCGCGCGGCAATTTCTACCTGCCAACCTTGCTGACAGATATTGATGAGTCTTCCAGCATTGTACGGGATGAAGTCTTCGGACCCGCGCTGCCAATCATGCGGGTGCATGATCTGGATGAAGCTATCCAAAAGGCCAATGACCACATTTATGGTCTGGGTTCGTCAATCTGGACGCGCGATTTGGACCGGGCGAACCGTGCAGCCTATCAACTCGATGCCGGCTACACTTGGGTCAATTCTGCCCAAATCATTTTTGACGAGCTGCCGTTTGGCGGCTTCAAGCAAAGCGGCCTTGGCAAAGAGCACGGTTCGGAGGCCATCGACTATTACATGGAAACCAAGTCCGTGGTTTTCGCAACCGGTTGATGCCATGCCACTTGCACTTGAAGCCACAAAGTTTGATCTGAGCCCGGACGGCATCGCGACTTTCACGTTAAACCGTCCCGAAAAGCTGAACGCCATGAACGACGAAATGCGCGCCGACTTCAAAGCTTTAAAGGAAGAACTCGCTGCTAACGACGATATCAAAGTCATCATTTTTACGGGTGCGGGACGCGCCTTTTCCGCCGGAGGCGACATTGAGTTTCTCGATCAGGACTGGCTGACGCAGGACTTTCGGGCAGCAACTCAGGAGTTTACGAGCTTTTTCGATTCACTGGAATGTCTGGAAAAGCCGGTTATTGCAGCCATCAACGGGCCATGTACTGGCGCGGGTTTGCAGATCACGCTTTCGTGTGACATTCGCATCGGCTCGGAAGAAGCGCGTTTCGGTTTTCGGGAGAATTTGATCGGCTTGATTCCAGGCGCAGGGGGATGCTCACGGCTGGTCAAACTCATCGGCTACGGCAAAGCAAAGGAATTGATCTTTACCGGTGACATGATTTCCGCGGAGGAGGCCTGCACGCTGGGACTCATCAACCGCGTGGTTCCGGCCGCCAAATTGCTGGACGAAGCGCACAAGCTGGCCAAACATCTCTTGACCCGTGCACCCGTTGCGCTCGGTTTGGCCAAGCGCATCTTGTGGAATTGCGTGAACGTCGACATGACCACTGGCCGGACGCTCGAAAGCCTGGCGCAGAGCATTCTCATCAAAACGGCAGATCACAAGGAAGGCATTAAGGCCTTCCGCGAAAAGAGAAGCCCAAAATTTCATGGACGTTAGACTTTGAAACCCCGGCACGGCAAGAACGTCTACTTAGCGGCGCCAGTACGAACGCCCATCGGCAAGTTTGGCGGAGCCTTGAGCGCGTTGAAAGCTGCCGATCTCGGCACGATTGCCGCTGTAGAAACCATTGAGCTGGCTGGCATCGACGCTGAGCAGGTGGATGAGGTTATCATTGGCTGTGCGCGGCAGGCGGGCATCGGCCCTAATGTCGCGCGGCAAATCAGCCACAAAAGCGGCTGCCCTGATACGGTTCCTGCCTTCACCATCAGCCAAGCGTGCGGTTCGGGGCTTAAGTCCATCATCAGCGCCTACCAGGCTATTGCGCTGGGCGACGCCGAAATTGTGCTGGCAGGGGGCACAGAGAGCCTCAGCAATACGCCCTATCTCATCATGAACGGCAGGTGGGGCTACCGCCTCGGACATGATCAGTTGGTGGATTCCATGTATCAGGACGGCTACCTCTGTCCCCTGTGCAATGAAATTATGGGAGAAACTGCTGAGAATCTCGCTGAGAAATATGACGTCCCGAGGAAAGAATCGGATGAATATGCCCTGATGTCACAGCAGCGCTATGCCGTAGCGCAAAAGAGCAACCGTTTCGTCGACGAAATAACCGCTGTGGAAATAGCGGACAAGCGCGGGAAGGTTTCGGTGGTGAACACGGATGAACATCCCCGTCCTGAAACGACGCTGGAAACTCTGGCAAAACTCAAACCGGTTTTCAAGGAAAACGGCACAGTGCACGCCGGAAACGCCTCCGGAATCACCGATGGTGCTGCAACGGTTCTGGTTGTTTCCGAAGAGCGCAAGCAAGACCTTGGTTCGCAGCCCTTCGCCAGAGTGCTGGACTACACCGTCGTCGGTGTGGACCCGGCGCTGATGGGCATCGGACCTGTGCCGGCTGTACAGAAATTGCTGCGGCGCAACAGGCTCCATTTGGATGACATTGAATTGATCGAGTTGAATGAAGCCTTCGCAGTGCAGGTGCTGGCCTGCCAGCGGGAACTGGGTTTTGATATGGAGAAAGTAAACGTCAACGGGGGAGCCATCGCGCTCGGCCACCCGACCGGCTGCACAGGTACACGCATTACCGTAACGCTGCTGCATGAAATGGCCAGACGGGACGCGACGTTGGGAATCTCCACGCTTTGTGTAAGCGGCGGCATGGGGGTAGCACTGCTTGTGGAACGCGTATGAAATCATCGTTCTCATGGAATAGAACATCATTACAGGAAAGGATTTCGCCATGATCGATTTTAGTTTGAGTGATGAACAAAAGCAATTACAAGACCTCGCAAAGGAGTTCACCGACAAGGAAATTAAACCCGTAGCTGCGGAGTACGACAAGAAAGCAGAGTTCCCAACCGAAGTGTTCAAAAAGGCTTGGGAACTGGGTTTGATGAACGTGCAGATTCCGGAAAAGTTTGGCGGTCCGGGCCTTGGCGTGCTCGATGACTGCCTGATCGGCGAAGAGCTCGGAGTGGGGTGTACCGGCATAGGCACTTCCATGATGTCGAACATGCTGGCCGAAGGGCCGCTTCTGGTTGCGGGAACCGATGCTCAGAACAAGAAATACCTTGGGCAGATGGTTGAAGAATTCAGCTTCAGCGCCTACGCCGTAACTGAACCGGATGCAGGCTCGGACGTGGCGGGCATCAAAACCCAGGCAAAGAAAGTCGGTGACGACTATGTGCTCACTGGCCAGAAAATGTGGATCACCAACGCGGCGCAGGCCAGTTGGTTCTTTGTTCTCGCGTACACCGATCCGTCCGCCGGGTATAAGGGCATGACAGCTTTTATCATTCCTGCCGATGTAGAGGGAGTGCAGGTGGGTAAGCATGAAGAAAAACTCGGCCAACGGGCGTCAGACACCCGGGGAATTACGTTTGAGGACGTCAAGGTGTCCGCGTCTGATCGTCTGGGCAATGAGGGAGACGGCTGGAAAATTGCAATGGGCGCCTTTGACCACTCACGTCCGATCGTCGCTGCCGCTGCGGTGGGACTGGCGCGTGGCGCAATGGAGCACGCAATCGAATATGCGGCGGAGCGAAAAACTTTTGGCGTTCCCATCGCAAAGCACCAGGCCGTAAGTTTCATGATCGCTGACATGGCGATGAATGTGGAAGCTGCACGCTATCTCGTCTGGAAATCAGCCTGGAAAACGGACCGCGGTGAACGGAACACCATTGAAGCCGCCTCGGCCAAGGCCTTTGCTGCGGACATGGCGATGAAGGTGGCAACCGATGCCGTGCAGGTGTTCGGCGGTTACGGTTATTCCTCAGAGTACCCGGTGGAGAAGATGATGCGGGATGCCAAGCTTTTTCAGATTTACGAAGGCACGAGCCAGATCCAACGCATGATCATTGCCCGTGAACTGTTCAGAAAAAGGTAAGTGACCGGAATGGCGCGCAAGCTCATCAACCTTAACGTAAATGGCTCAGCACACGAAACCGCTGTGCGTGAGTACGACGTGTTGCTGGATGTGATTCGGGAAAATCTGAATCTTACCGGCGTCAAGCGCGGCTGCGACATGGGGACGTGCGGTTGCTGCACCGTGCTCATCGACGGGCGGGCGAAGTTGTCCTGCCTGACCTTGGTGCTCGAAGGCGTTGGCAAGGAAATTACGACCATCGAGGGACTGAAGTCTCCGGTCATTCACCCGTTGCAGCGCACGTTTGCAGAGGCGGGCGGCTCCCAGTGCGGTTTTTGCACCCAAGGCTTCATCATGACCGCCAAAGCCTTGCTGGATGAAAATCCCCGCCCGAGTCGGGACGAAATTGAAGAAGCGATCTCAGGAAATATGTGTCGCTGCACGGGCTACATCAAAATCGTCGATGCGATTGAAATGGCGGCGGTTAAGATAAACGGAAAGCAGTGAGGTGATTATGAGCAATATGCTTGCAAGGGAAAGCAACGTTATCGGGAAAGGCGTGCCCCTGATCGACGCGCTGAAGAAGACAACCGGGGAAGGCTTCTACACGGACGACATTAAGCTGCCCGGAATGCTGGTGGGCAGGATCCTGCGCAGCCCGCATGCACATGCGCGCCTGAAGAAGATCGATGTGTCGGCGGCTGAAAAACTGCCGGGTGTGCAGGCGGTGGTGACCGGAGAGGAGCAGGGCGCGCAAATTCGCTTTGGCGTGCTGCCCATCTCGAAAGATGAAATCAGCATGCCGAAAGCGGGTGCTGCCGGCCGCGAAGGGAAAGTTCTCTACATCGGGGATTGCGTGGCCGCGGTGGCCGCCGACGACGAGCCGACCGCTCTGCAGGCACTCAGCCTGATCAAAACAGAATGGGAGATGCTCGACCCGCTGCTGCGCGTGGAAAAAGGCCTGCAAGAAACCGATGAACCGCTGCAGGACAACAGCAAAAACGGCACCAACATTCAGAAGTCCGTGGAGCAGCATTTCGGTGACGTGCCGCAGGCGATCAAGGATGCGAAGTACGTCGAGGAGCACGACTTTGATTTCGTGGGCTTAAACCACGCCTTCACCGAGCCCATTGTGGTCATTGCCCATTTGGATGCCGATGACCGCCTGACGGTCTGGTCGCCGCAGCAGGTACCGCACTATCTGCACCGGGCACTGACAGAGGTCATGGAAATGCCCATGCACCGCATTCGGGTGATCCGGCCCATGGTCGGCGGCGGCTTTGGCGGCAAGAGCGATCCGTTTCCGCATGAAATGATCGCATCCATGCTTTCCCGCAAGTGCCGGCGACCCGTGAAAATCCTTTTTGATCGCGAGGAAGTTTTTTACAACAATCATGGCCGGCACCCAACCAAAACCAAAATGACAGTCGCTGCGGACACCACAGGGAAGTTGACAGCTATAGATGTAGACGCCACCATCGATGGTGGAGCCTGGGGCAGCTTCGGCGTTGTGACAACCTACTATAATGGCGTCCTCGCGATGGGGCCATACAAGATTCCCAATTTTAAATATGCTGGTCGGCGAATTTACACGAACAAGGCCCCTTGTGGAGCTATGCGCGGACACGGTGCAGTGAACACGCGCTATGCCTTTGAAGTCCTGATGGACCAACTCGCTGA
>SMXE01000076.1 GCA_004357015.1 Caldithrix sp. | reverse complement strand
TCCCGGTCAAAAGATTGATCAGTTTCACCGAGTGCTCGTCGATCTCATCAATGATCTTGAGGGTCTTAGTATTGATGATGGTGTAAATCATAATCGCCGGCACCGCGATTGCCAGTCCCATAAGCGTGGTGTTCATCGCGGTTGAAATGCCTGCGGCCAGAAAAGCGGATTTCTGTGCGGCATCGTAGCCCGCATGAGACACCGCGCTAAACGCCATAATCAGACCATAGATCGTTCCCATCAGTCCGATGAGCGTTGCCACATTGCCGATCATGGCGAGGAAGCCGGTGCGTTCCTGAAGTTTTGGAATCACTTCCAACGTGCCTTCATCCAGGGAATTCTGCACCGCGCGAAAATCAACGTTTTTGTTGCGGGCGACAAACTGCAGACCGGGGCGCACCACGCGCGGCAGCGCTTTGTCGCTCACCGAGTCGCACAGCTCCACCGCCTGGTTGTATTTTCCAGCCACCACCAGCCGCCTGATTTCGTTCATGAACATGCTGGCGTTGATATTCGATTTCACCCAGATGTAGTAGCCCCGCTCCAGTGCGATGGCGACCATGAATGCCGCAGTGAGCAGCAGCGCCCACATGAAAATCCAGCCTGACACACCGGGACGAAAGTATTCAAGTATTTCAGCCATAAGACCACACTCCTGTTTGTTATTTACGTTTTCTATTCTTGCCTGTTGATTTTGTTGCCGAGCGCGTTATTTGCTGCAGCAGTTTCTTGAAATCATCCACTTTCGTAACTTTGTCAAAGTCCTTCTTGAAAAACAGATCCTTTTCCGGCAGCGCCTTCATCTCTAATTCAAACGAGCGCTCGACGAAGCCGACTTCAGGAAGGTCCAGCCGCTCCCGAGTTGGCAGAATGGTGACGTTCGGCCGGTCCAGCTTGCCTTCGATGAGAATATCGTCCAGCACCATTTCTTGCGTGGTTGCGCCCTCTTTCGGCTGCCTCTTTTTGTCCTTTTCTCCGGCTGATGCTGCCGTCAGGCAACCGGCAATCAGCATGAAGAAAATCGTTTGTCTGGCAGTTTGTATCACTCGTGTTCGCAATTGACCCATTGCCTTTCCTTTCTACTCTGTCAGTGTGCCCGAATCGGGTTTGGAATCGTCGATTACCGGCGCTGCTTTGTTGAGCCAACCGTCCTGCATTGCTGACCAATCCGGGATGCTCTGAACCTCGACTCTCGCCTCAAAGCGGCCCTGCGACTGGTTCGTGTCTTCTACCCGAACGGCGATGACGTTTTTCCCGCTCACAAGCTGCCGCGAGATGTCGTGCGTGTGCACAATCTGTACAGCGGCGGAGTCTGGCGCATGCTCCGCTACTTTTTGGCTGTTAATGTACAGCGTAAAAGCATCGTCCAGATAAAGCTGAATCTTGCCTGAAACTGGCAGACCCGTGATGTCAAACGCTTTTCTGAAATAGACCGTACGGGGACGGGTGACCGCCTGTGCAAATGCCAACTCAGTTGTCTTTTCTGCCACGGAGACTTCACTGCCAATTGCTGTTGAGTCGAAACTGGCGAGCACGTCGGGATTGAAATCCATCAGCCAGAGCGCTTTGGCGTAGGCGGTGTCAACATGGGTGGCCGCGCCTTCGGTGTACGCGTTGCTCCACAGCGTGTCCGCAAACTCCAGCGTGTGCCAGCCTGCGTTCAATTCGGAAGTTGCCAGCCAGTCGGAGGCCGACACGAACGTCTGCGTTTCGATTTCG
Organism: Caldithrix sp.; assembly: GCA_004357015.1. GTDB lineage: Bacteria > Zhuqueibacterota > Zhuqueibacteria > Oceanimicrobiales > Oceanimicrobiaceae > CR04bin15. The sequence continues at coordinate 6,260 of SMXE01000076.1, read as the reverse complement.
ATGCCATACTTGTCGGCGTACCCCACAGGGTCGCGCCGCACAAGCGCCATGCCGATCTTCTGGCTCCAGACGCCCTCATTCAGCCACGACTGGCTGACCTCGTGCCCGAACTTCAGCAGATTGTCCGCGCCTTCCTGCAATTTGAAGTAGACGTCATCAAAGGTGAAATACGCATCTTCATAATTGATGCTGTCGGTTTGTTCAAATAGCCGCTCAAAGTGGGCGCGCTTCCGGTCCGCGGCCAGGCTGAGCGAGTCGGTCTTGGCGGCGTACTGGTAAATGCTCTTGAGGAGATTCTCCTCGTTCTCAAGGATCAGCAGGGAATCCGCTTCGCGGGTTGCTGTCGTTTGCAGATTTTTCCGTAATTCTTGCGCCGCTTTCAAAGTCAGGGATCCGCTGAGCTCTACCAGCGCGGTCATTTGCTCAGCCATGTCAAACGCCGCATCTTCGTCATCAGGGATGAGCTTCTCGTAGTCCGGCGCCATCCGAGCATAGACATCCAAGGCTTCGGCGCCCAGGCCGTAAATGGTCGCAGGCACAAGACTGCGTGCCGCGAAGATTCTCTGCCGCGATTTGTCCACCCATTCGTTCTCCAGGTTCATTTCCGCGCTTTCCTGAATATTGCGGCGGTGCACGGCCACCACCTGCTGCGCCAACGGATTCACGAGCTTCTCCAGCACTTCTTTGCGATAAACCACCTCTTCTATATTGCTCATTCCGTCCGGCACAGGTGCGTTCAGCATCTCCTGCAAAGACTGTTCATAAAGATTTGCAACCTGGTAGAGACCCTCGGATATTTTCTCACGACAGGCTGCGATCCAGCGTTGCGCAAGCTGCACGGTGGAGTCTGCCACGGCCAGTTTTACCAAGCCAGCCAGCGAGTCCGGCTGCGTGCTGTCTGCTGTGAGATGCAGCACGACGAATTTTTCCAGCGCCAGGGCGCCGCTTTTGTAGGAAGCGATTGCCCTACCGAACAACTCGCTGGCTGTTTTGTTGATTTCCGTGCGCGCAACGACTTTCTTACTTTCGTCCGCTTCAACAATTTCTTGACCCGTCCAGGTTTTTGCAAACTCTTCGTAGGCGCGGCCGATTTTGAAGGTGGCGTTTGGCACGCGATAGGTGCCATAGCTGATCACTTCGGTGAAGCTGCTCACCAATTCTGTCAGCAAGTTTTTCTTCCGTTCAATCCTCGCCGCCAGCGCCGCACCGGTTGCGTCAAAATCGATCGCTTCAAACTCGACAAACTTTACCTCTGCCAATTGGAACATGGTTTCGGAAACGATAAACTCGTTGGTCTCAACGCCTTGCGTTTTGAATTCACTGTTCTTCTTTAGACCGGCTTCGAACTGCTCGCGCGCTTCGTCAAAGTGTTTTGTTTTCTTGTAGTAGGCGCCGCGGTAGTAGTAGGCTTCGATAACCAGCGGCGAGTTTGGAAATTTTGCCGTGAAGCGATCATAGATCGCATTCGCGCTGCCGATATCGTTCAGTTTCAGATAGTGAGCGGCGTTGTCGAACATCAGCTTGTCCGCATCCGGCGAACCGGGGTAGCGCAGCGCAAACATGTTGTTGGCGTCGATGACGCGTTCCCACGCTTGTGCCTGCACAAAAGACACGCTGGCGTTGAACAGGGCGACCTGCGCGGTGCTGTCGTTGGCATCTGTATTGGCGAGGGTTCGGTAGGTCTCACCGGCGTTCAAGAAATCCCCCAGCTCGTGAAAGTCGAAAGCCAGATTCTTCAGCGCCTTTAAGGCGTACTGCGACCCGGGAAAGATATCGAGAAACTGAGAGTAGGTATTGATGGCATTTTCGTACGATTTCGCGGCTTCATATTCAAGCGCGGCGTTGTACAGCGCCAGATCGGCAAACGCCACCATGGGCGTTTCGGTCAGCACGCGCAGGTACCCCTCGGCGGCTGCGAGATGATGGGTCGAATCTGCCAGCACCCTGGCCTGGAAGAAAATCGCTTCACCCAACCGCAGATTTGCTTTTTCGCGGTACTCTGTGCTGTTCGCCCTGATCATGCGGGCGATGCGTTCCGCGCTTTTGTAGTCGCCTTTACCAAAGTAGCTTTCCATGGTAATGAAGCGTGCGTAGTTTGTGCCGGGCGAATCCGGGAAATGCTTGACCAACGTTTTCAAGTACTTGAGCGACTCTTTGAACTGGCGTTTGTTGTAGTAAACCTCACCGGTGCGCGCCAGCATTTTGGGTGTCTCCGGCGCATGAGGGAAGTTGCGGATGTAGTTGTTGAGCGCCAGCACGAGACGGTTTTCATGCCCGGTTAGCGCCTTCGGTGCAGCTTGAGCGTTCGAACTCGCCAGGGTCCGTTGCGTGTCGACTCGTTCGGTGGAATCCTGAGTTGCGCCTGCCGCGCGGTCATTTTTCACCAGCTCGTCGGCGGTGGCGATGGCGTTCTCCGCGGCCTGCTTCTGGTACTTTGCCCTCTGGTAGACGTTGCTGATTTTGATGTATTCTTCAAACGCCTCCTCATGCAGCCCCAGTTTGGTATCGAGCGTCAACGCCAAATTCCAGTGCATGCGCACTGCGTTGCTGTCCGTCGGGAATGTGCGCAGGTACTCGCGGCAGTCGGCCACGGCCTGACTGTAAAGATTCGGATCGTCCTTTTCCTGCGCCTGCCTTAAAAGGTAGAAGATGTTCTCCCGCAGCGAACGTTCGGTCAAATCGCGCACCTTATTGTCTCTGACATCGTCGGGACTGCGCTCTTCGGCGCCAAACTTGTCGAACAGCTCCGACCGGCTGACGTACGCCATACGGTCGTCATCGAGTTGCTTGTAAGCCTGCGCGATCTTGGCCTGGATAAACGGCGCATCCGGCGTGTCAGGGTACATCGCCAGTAGAAACTGGTATGCATCAATCGCGTCCTGATACTCTTCCTTGACGTCCATGTAGGCGTCGCCAATTCTTCGGAACACCTGATAACCGTAATCGCGCGCGCCGATTTTGTCGAAAAAGTTGGCAGCGTCTTCGGCGCCGCCGTAGTCGAGGAAGCTGATGCCGAGGTATTCGATGGCCTCGTCCTGCACAGCGGGAAAGTGGTGCTTTGCCTCCGGGTCCCACTGCCGCACGCGGTCGATGTCATCCGCAAGCAGTGTAAAGTAAGCGATTGCCCACGGATAATCGTTTAGCTTGTAGTAGGCCCAGCCGAGCCGGTACATAGCGGCGTCGTACAGCGGGCTTTCTTTGTAAGCCAGCACTTTTTTGTAGAATGAAATCGCCGTATCGATCTTGTCGAACGGCGGCCGGAAATAAAATTCGGCAATCCGCATGAGGGCGTCTGGTGCGAAGCGGCTTTCGGGGTGGGCCTCAACGAGCTCCCGATAAACAGAGACGGCTTTCCGTTGTTCGCCGATATCCTCAAGCAAAAAACCCTTGTTGTAGATGGCATCGTCCACCAGCGCGCTCTGCGGAAACTCGTCGATGATGCGTTGGAAAAGTTCCAGAGAACGGCTGTAATCCGGAAACGGCTCTGCCGGCTCCAGCGTCAACTCACCGGCTTCGTACTGCTCTGCCAGACGATTGTACTGCGCCAACGCACGCACGAAATCCTTTACCGCCTGCTCGTATTGCATGTCGGCCAGTCGAACCAGCACCTTGTCGAGCGCCGGACTGTTCGGATACATGGCCACGAAATTCTCCATGTCCCGGATGCCCACCAGGCGCAGGCTGTCCTGTACGCCGATGAGTCGGTCGGTTTCCTCCTCGTAATGCGTACGAAGTGCGACGAGATCTTCAAGTGAGTAGTCTAGCAGCAGACTGTCATGCACAGCGGTTGGATTCGTGGCATCCAGCGCTGACGGAATCCCGGAGGTCTTCTGGCCAAAGGATGGTCCGGCGCAGCAGATCAGGGTCTGTAAGATCAGAATTTTGCCAAGAAGCGGCTTCATGTATGCGACTCTGCTTTCCTCAGTCATTCGGGCCCGGCGGCGCTTTCGTTTTGGGTACGTTCGAATTCTTCCACGTCGAAATAACTGTCTTTGAAGTACTCCTCCCGCTGCCGTTTTTCCTGATTGAACTTGTCGAGATTGATGTCATATTCGGTTTCTCTGATCAATTCGTCGTACTCGAACAATTTTTGCTCAAGAAAACGCTTCCTGCGGTCAATGACTTTGTTTACGGATTCAAGCCGCAACGCCAGATGCGCGATAAGGTCACCCCGGTCCTGAATTTTCTGGAAAGTGATGTCGCTGCTGCCCAGCCCGGCGAGATTCGCCCAGGTGTCGAAATTTGACTCATCAGTCGGGCCTGGTCTTGTTGAAATCCAGCTTGCGAACTGCTCATTCTTTCTGTTTAAGCGGTGGAGAATGGTGGTGAGACGTTCTATTTGCCCGAACGGCGCCGTGTTTGCCGGCGTGGCGCCGGGTGTTGCACGCAGCGCTGCTAATGCGCGTTGCATTGCGAGAAGTTTATTTTTCTCAAGTTCGAGTTCGCGCTGCAGTTCAGCTACAATTTCCGCATTATACTTGCTGATCACTTCGCTGGCGGCCTGGGGGTAATCGACAAAAAAATGGCGGTTTTGGATACGGACGTCCGATTGGTATTCGTCCAGCGCTTTCAGCAGGCGTTGTCGCTGGTGCACCGCCTGGTCGCGCACAGTTTTCCTGCCTGCCAGATTTGCCTGTACAACCAGCTCGTCGAGTTGTTCGATCTGCTGCAGCACCGTCTCCCTTTCGCGGCCGAATTGCGCCAGCACCGTGTTCCCGGTGTTCCCGCGGTACTCAAACTGCTCCAGGGCTTCACTGAGCCGCTGCCGGTTTAGTGCGACCTGCGCGTACGCCTTTCTATCCTGCTGTTGCACAGCCTTCCGCTCAAGCGCCGCCAGGATATTCAATTGCTGCACCAGTTTTCTGCGCTCGGCGTTGTACTGCGCGGAGGTTGCAAAGACCTTTTCCGCATTGACGACGTAGCGCAGGTCCTCCAGGGCCGCGCCGTCGTGGCCAAGCTGCCGCCGGCACTGCGCCGACAGCACCGACGCTTCGTAGATGTTTTCAGAGTCAAGGTGGTCGCGCAACAGGGTCTGCGTCTGTGCGCTGGCTGCGGCGTAATCGTGCAGATTGAAATGCGCCCAGGCCGCACTGATCAGGCTTTGATCGCGCGCTGCAAATCCGGTTGATATTTTTTCTAAATGGCGCAACGCCTGTTGATATTCGCCTCGCTCGTAAGCCATCAGGCCAAGTTTAAGCCGGGCGTGATTTTTGAAGAACGCCACCTGCGGATCGGTCCAGGGCAGATAGTTGGCATCGGCGAGATCCCGGAATATGTCCGCGGCTTTGTCAGGGTGATTCAGATTCAGCAAAGCCATCCCGAGCAGGAAGCGGGCGGCGAGGTAATGGTCGGTCTGCCTGGGAACGGCAGCAAAAGCGCGCGCGGCATCCACGAATCGGTCGGTCCGCAGGTAAACGTACCCCGCCAGAAAGACGCCTTTGAGATAAAGCGTTGCTTCGAGGCGGCGGCCTATCACACTGAAAAGGTCGTAGTAGGCATCGAAGGCGGCCAGATCTGCACGGCTTTGGCTGATTTGTATTAGCCGGAAGAGGCTCTTGCCGACATACTGCGCCTCCCGGTTTGCCGCAACCACTTGTTTGAATTCCGCGGCTGCCGAATCGTGCAGGTTGCGTGCGAAGTAGCTTTCCCCCAAAAAGAAATGCACGCTGTCCAGATTTTCGTAATAAGAAGCAAAGTCCCGCACAATAGCATTGAGTTGCCTCTCCGCCAGATCGTAATCGCTGCTGGCATAAGCAGAAAGCGCGTTTTGCAGATCGCGCTTCAGCATTCCGGCACGCTGCCGCATCGTGCCCTGTAGCAGCAGGTCGCGCTTCAAAATCTGGTGCCGGACGAAATGCACCTGGTATTCTGCCAGTTCTCTGGCTTGCCACTCTTTGAAGATCTCAAAGACACTCAGACCTCGTTGCGGCAATCGAACTCCGACAAGCGCGGCAAATTCGCGATCGAGCCCTTGTACGAATCGCTGCTTCAAGTCCGCCAGTTCCGCCTGGGTCTCCGGGTACCGATCGCGGGCGATCATGATCAGCTCATCCATTTCTCGCAAAATTGTTTCGACTTTTTCCGCCTCGTCGGCATAGCTTTCTACCAACGCTGCTGGAGGCGCAACACCGACGTCGGAGAAGAATTCCTCGAGTCGATGCTTTTCTTGCGAGATTTCGTCGCGCAATGATCCTATCTTATGACCCGTCTGCCCGCCTTCGATCCTCGATAAAATGTCGTAGATGTTCAGGAGATTGTCG
>SMXE01000075.1 GCA_004357015.1 Caldithrix sp. | reverse complement strand
GCTGTTCACAAAGTCACGATCATTCCCAGAGGGCGGGCCATGGGGACCACCAATTACTTACCTGGTGAAAAGCATAGCTGGTCAAAAAAATATTGCGAAACTGTGCTGGCGCAAATGTTGGGCGGTCGCGCGGCTGAGTTGGTTGTGATGAAGGAATTGACGACCGGCGCGGGCAATGATATTGAGCGTGCGACAGCGCTGGCCAGAAAGATGGTTTGCGAGTGGGGGATGAGCGAGAAAATGGGACCGCTCACTTTCGGCAAGAAGGACGAGGAAATTTTTATTGCCCGGGAAATCGGGCGGCATCAGGACCACAGCGAAAAAACGTCCGAACTTATCGATGCCGAAATGAAACGAATTGTTGAAGCCGCAGAGAAGAAGGCGCTTGCAATCCTTGAGAAGCATGTCGACAAACTGCATGCTATTGCCAATGCGCTCCTCGAACGGGAAATTCTGGATGGAGTCGAGATCGACAAAGTTCTCGCTGGTCAGCCCTTGGAACCCCTCGAGGTAAAAGAAAATTCGAAGAAGTCCGGAAGCAGAAAGCGCAAAGAAAACGAAGTGGTCGATGATGTAAAGTGATCGCGCCGCTCTGGTAATCAAAACGAGAGTTGAACGTGTCGGTGCTTTCCACTGCGGTTCAGCTCTTTTTTGTTTTGAATCTGAATCATGAAGATGATTGTCAACTGCGGTAAGAAGACATTTGATCTGAGCACCCGAACCCATATTATGGGCGTCATCAACTGCACGCCCGATTCTTTCTACTCCGGCAGCCGCAGAACCCGTGTTGATGAGGCCGTTGCGTTTGGTCTTCAAATGGCAGAGGATGGTGCGGATTTTCTCGATGTTGGCGGCGAGTCCTCACGGCCGGGCTCGGATCCCGTTTCAGAGCAGGAAGAACTCGACCGTGTATTGCCGGTCATCCAAGCGCTGTCGAAATCGACGGACATTCCGATTTCAATCGACACATACAAAGCAAGCATAGCCGAAGCGGCGCTCGAGGCGGGAGCGCTCATGATAAACGACATAAGCGCGCTGCGGTTTGACGCGAACATGTCGTCTCTGGCAGCCAGATACAGTTGCCCGGTCGTCCTGATGCACATAAAAGGACGCCCCAAACAGATGCAGAAAAACCCTACTTATGATGACGTAGTTCAAGAGATATTCCGCTACTTTGAGGCGTGCATCGCCTCTGCCGAACAGGCCGGCGTGAAAAGGCAGCGCCTGATTGTGGACCCAGGAATTGGGTTTGGTAAACGTCTTGAGCACAATTACGAAATTATCAGGGGACTTTCCCGATTTCAGGCTTTGAACTGCCCGATCCTGATAGGGGCGTCGCGCAAATCTTTGATTCAGCGGGTTCTGGATCTGCCGCCGGAGGAATGTGTTGAAGGCACGATTGCTATCGATACCATCGCTGCTCTCAATGGCGCCCACATTCTGCGCGTGCACGATGTAAAGGCCGCACGGCGCGCGGCGGCCATAGCCGACCACTATTTGCAGAAGCGTATTTGAGGCCAAAGCATGTCTTCGCAATTCACCCTGTTTCATATTGGCTTTATCAAAGTTACGATCTTTGATTTTCTGGACATCTTCGTGATGTCGGTGATTCTTTACAAGCTTTACTACTTCATCAGAGGGTCACGCGCGGCACAGATGTTTGTAGGGCTGGTGATTATTCTCATCGTTTCCCTCTTTACCCGGCTTTTCAATCTCAGCGGCATGACATGGATTTTCGATAATCTGAAAACAGTGTGGTTGATCGCGTTTGTAATCATTTTTCAACCGGAACTACGGCGGATGCTTATCTTTGTGGGGCAGAGCCGGCTTATTCGCTATTTTGTGAAGGTGTCGAGTTTCAAAACGTTTGACGAAGTGACAAAAGCGGCGCACGAATTGTCCAACCGCAGGTTCGGCGGCCTGATCGTTGTGACGCGAGATATGGGTATCAAGTCTATCACGGAAACCGGTATTAAAATTCAGGCGGAGGTGACAGCGGCGCTGATTTGTTCAATCTTCAATCCAAAGTCGCCGCTGCACGATGGCGCTATCGTTGTTCAAAACGATGTAATCGAGGCGGCAAAATGTATTCTCCCCCTCAGTCAGGATCCAAACATTGATCCGAAATTGGGTACCCGTCACCGTGCCGCTGTGGGACTTGCAGAGGAATCCGACGCGATCGTTATCGTGGTCTCGGAAGAAACGGGGCAGATATCGGTTGCCAGGGAAGGCCGTCTGATTCAGGACCTCGATAGAGACGCGCTTAGCAACTTGCTCTATGGCGCGTTCAAAGTCGGTTCTGCCAACTTGGAATCAAGCTAACCCGCCGGCTATATGTTAAGCCCCCCTTGCAAGCAGTTCCCGATGATAGTTCAGTGGGTGCTGTTCCTCTGGTTTTCACCAGTGTTGGCTCACGAACTCAACACAAGCTATACAGATATTCAAATTCAGCCGGCAACGAGCGAACTCACTTGCACGTTGCTGATAGATCGCACAGAACTGGAATCGCTGTTCTCGCTCGATGTCGATGGAAACGGCCAGATTTCTGATGATGAAGTCGAGCTTATGCTGGAGGAGATACAGGCGTACTTTCAGAATCGCGTTGAAATTGTGTTTGCCGGGGATACGCTTGGGCTGGCGCCGTTACAGCCATTCACGTATGACGACGGCCTGGGAAACACGTTTGTCAACTTCAGTTTTACAGCGCCTCTGGCGCAGATGGCCTGGGAGCTCACCCTATCCCTGGCGTTTCTGGAAGACTTCAAGCCGTTGCACAAGAACCTGGTGAAGGTCACCTGCGGCGCCGAACTGGTGCAAGCAATTCTGACTCCCGGTTACACCCGGGAAACGTTCGCTTTCGGAGGGGAGACGTCTGTGCTGCGGCAAAGCTGGCAGTTCGTCGTTCTGGGGATAGAACACATATTCCTCGGCTATGACCACATCCTCTTTCTGCTGGCGCTGATCTTGATCGGCGGCGGTTTTCGCAATCTGGTCAAGATTGTGACCTCGTTCACGGTGGCGCACAGTCTCACGCTGGTTTTGGCTGCCTTACAAATTGTCATGCTGCCGACACGCCTGGTGGAATCGGTCATCGCGTTGAGCATCGTCTACATCGCCGGTGAAAACTTCTTTGTGAAACAGAACGACCAGCGCTGGTTCATCACATTTGTTTTCGGACTGATGCACGGATTTGGCTTTGCCAGTGTCCTGGCTGAGTTGGGTTTACCGACGCAAGGGCTGGTGGCCTCGCTTCTTTCCTTCAATGTTGGGGTGGAGGTCGGGCAGATCGCCATCGTCAGTCTGGCTTATCCCGTCATTTTGCTTATCGGCCGTTCCGACTATCGCCGGCAGATCGTCTTTGGACTGTCTTCGATTATTCTGATTTTCGGATTGATCTGGTTTGTTGAGCGCGCATTCAATCTGCAGGTTGCTGCAATTTGAGCAATCCTGAACGTTTGTACTTTTTTCCAAGGAAATCCCATTTTGACAAATCCCGCCAGGATTTGCTACCCTTAGCTTTCCGAAGTGTTTTTTCCTACTAAAATGAAGGCCGCAAAGCTGCACAGGAAAGACCACAAGATGTAGCCAAGGCCGGTCTTGGCCAGCCAGTTCGGCTCGATCACTGCCATCGCGCCGTGGCTTTCCATGAAGTAAAATGCAATAGTTGTTGCGAAGCCAACCACAGCAGCGGCTTGCACCTGCCGCGTCTGAACATTTTTTCTGAAAAGCGCTATCATCGGGATGAAAATAGTTGTTGTCAGCACACCGGACGACAGGTAGAAAATATCCCATAGCGACTCGGTGAAGATCGCGTAAACGTACGCCAGCATGACAGCGCCTGCGGAGAAAACACGTGCCACAGTTTTCCTGTTCACCGCCACCTTTCGTCGTTCAAGCAAGGGTTCTACGACGTCGTAGGACAGGGAGAGCGCCACGACATTGCCACAAGTATCAATGGTAGACATCGAGGCTGCGGCGAGACCGACGATCAAGGCCACGCTCAGGGCCGTGGGCGTATGGTTGTTGATCAGCACAGAGATAATTGCCGCGCCGTCGTTCAGAATCTCAGGGATTTCTGCGCCCTGCGGTGGGTAGAGATAAAGCGACGTGACGCCGATGAGCATCGGAAGCGCGGCGATAAAAACCAGGGAATTCAGCGTTGCGATAAGCACGCCTTGCCGCGCCGTGCGATCGCTTTTGGACGCCTGCAGACGCAGCCAGATGTCCGTTTCGATGACCCAGCCGGGCAAGTAGGCGATCAAAGTGACCACGATCAGGCCGAAACCCGCTGCGAAGAGCGAGAACACCGGTGCCTGCGTCATCGGGGGTGCCGGAAGGTGGGAGACGAAGCTCGCGAACGAGTCAACCGTGCCGACGGCATTGACGGCAACCCACGAGATCGTAACGATAAAAAATGCGACCAGCGCGTACTGCACTTTGTCCGTTGTGACAACAGCAGCGAATCCGCCCATAAATGAGTAAGCTGCTACGATCACCGCGATCAAGGCTAAGATGAAATGAAATGGGACACGCAGAATGGGGGCGAGAATCTGTGCAGCGGCATAGATTTCGGCACCACCCCAGACCAGAAAAACGAAGGCGAGGGGCAAGGCAAAATAAACCCGCACCCTGGCGCCAAACCTCTGCGCCAACATTTCCGGCTGTGAAAAGGCTGGCAGACGACGGAAGTAAGGTGTGAGGACGTAATAAATCGCCATGACGGTGAGCCAGGGTACGGCCAGCAGCCAGATAGCGCTTAAACCATACCAGTACGCCAGTTGCACTGCATACACGCATGACCAGCTAATGGACATGAAGCTGGCGGAAATGGACAAACCCGTGGCCCAGGGGCCAAGCGCCTTGCCGGCTGCCCAGAAATCCGCGTCCGCCTCCGTTGAGGGCCCGCCGCGGCGATAGCCCCGCCATCCGATGGCGAGCACGATTGCAGAATAGAGCAGAAAGCCGGTCCAGTAGATCCAGATTTGCATGCGAGAGTGGGGAGCTTAGCACCTATGCATTCTTTTGCCAGTAAATGTCTGCCCGCCCGCTGCTGAAATTCTCAAAGCGGGCCATGACAAACAGGGCGTCAGACAGCCGGTTGAGATATGGGACGACCTGTTTTCCGAGGTTCTCCTCGCTGGCAAGCTGCACGGCGAGGCTCTCTGCGCGTCGGCAAACGCAGCGAGCCTGGTGCAGAAAAGCGGACGTTTTAGTTCCTCCCGGCAAGATAAAATCTTCGAGCGGTTTGAGCTGGGCGTTGAGTGTGTCGAGGGTCTTCTCCAAACTCCGGACTTGCTCTTTCTCGATGACTTGCATTTTGAAAGTCGCTTTGTCTTCTTCAAGGACGCACAGGTCGCCGCCCAGCGTGAAGAGCTCATGCTGAATGCGGTTGAGCGCCCGCCCGACTTCCTCACACGGATTGTGCGCGACAACCAGCCCGATGGCGGAATTCAACTCATCGACCGTGCCGTAAGTTCGGATGCGCACGGCGCTTTTTTTGACTTTCTGACCGCCGCCGAGTCTTGTCGTGCCGTCATCGCCCGCCCTGGTGTAAACTTTGGTGATCCTCATGGTCATCTCATTTCCGTTAAGGCCCCGGGTTTGAAAGCATTCCCGGGTAGAAAGAGCTTATGAATGTTCTAAGTTTCGTAAAAATAAGGCAGTCCATCGACTTAATCAAGCAAAAAGCATGGCCTTTTCACTTGACATTTTGCCGGATTGATCCTTACTTTTACCTCGACTTGGACTAAGGCAGGGAGGCAGCAGATGTTAAGGAAGTACGCAATTCGTCCGATTAGACATTTCATCCGGCAGGCTTTGACCCTCTCATTAAATGTTTCCTCAGAAATGTGATGAAAGTATTTCAAAAACAGTTTATTTTACTCCTGGTGACCTGGGTGGGACTTTCTGGCGCGGCAGCCTATTTTTACTTTACCGCGCTCGATCACATCGTCGGACGTCTGACACAGCAATCGGCGTCATTGATCGCGTTTACGGTGAGAGCGGAAGTCGAACAGAAACTGGCCGAGCTCGGTTTCAAGGATGCCTGGTCAGACGGTTTTGCCGCACCCTTGCGGCAGCTTTTGTTCGAAGTACGGGATAAATACCAGGAGGTAGAGGAATTTGTCCTGGTCGCGCGCGATTCTCAGGTGGTTTTTTCTCTGAATTCAGCCGGTGGGATTCCGTCTAATGGCTCACATGGCCAGGCGGTCATTCCGACCATGAATGACAATGTTAGCGAGATTGCCATTGCCGGGGTGGACGATGACGCCTACGTCGCTTCCTGGAATCTGGGCGCGGGCAGCGATTTGCGGGCGATTCTGGGCATTGACGCGCAGGCAGGCATCCGGGACATGCGACACCAACTTAACCTGAAACTGTATCTTGTGGCGTTTGCAGGGATTCTCACAGCCATTCTCGTTTCGCTGCTTGGCGCGCGGGTGCTGAAATCTCCGATGAACCAGATCACCAAGGCGATGGACCAAATTGATAAGCGCAGCTACGGCTTCCGCATCAAGGCGAAGCCGGAGGACGAGTTCGCCGAAACCTACCAGAAGGTGAATCGCGCTTTGACCCGGCTGGAGCAGCTCGACTCGGTGCAGAGAGCAGCGGTGCAGCGCAGAAATTCGCTCGCCAATGAGATGAAGACTATTTCGCGTTTTATGGACATCATGGCGCATGAGATTAAGAATCCGTTGCACGCGCTGGTGATTAATGTGGACGTGCTCAAGTCCAAAATCCAGAAGGGCCGGGCCAAGACCGACACACTGAAACATGCCAGAATCATCGAAAGAGAAATCGATCATCTCAAAGAAGTTGTGGGCGGCTTCCTAAAATACCTCAGGCCCGGCGTACCGCAAAAGGAGCGCCTGAAAACCAACGATATTGCCAAAGAGGTCTGCCAGATGGTTGCCGCCGAAGCCGGAAAGCGGAAGATTAAAATCGAGACGCGGCTGGGCAAAGACCTGCGTGATGTGGTTGTTGACCGGGGCCAGATTCAGCAGGCACTGCACAACATCGTGATCAACGCCATACATGCCAGCAGCGACCAGAGCAAAATACAGGTGAGAACCTGGGAAAAGGGCCGGAAAAGCCTGATAGCGGTTAGGGACGCGGGCACCGGCATGTCCAAAGAGGAGTTGAAGAAAATTTTTGACCTGTACTACACGACAAAGAAGGATGGCAGCGGAATCGGTGTGCCAGTCACCAGGCGGATCATTGAGGCCAACAGCGGCCAGATACAATTTGAAAGTAAAGTAGGTAAAGGCACCACTGTGACCATCATGTTTAGCACTGTGTGAAAGTGAATATGGCCCAAAACGCTGATTACAGAATTCTAATCGCTGACGACGAGCCCTCAATCACGGCAGGGCTGTCAGCGCTGCTCGAAATTGAGGACTACCGGGTCGCCACCGTCAACAACGGCGCCGAAGCGCTCAAACTGCTGCGCAAAGGGAATTTTGATTTGATTCTGGCAGACTTGATGATGCCGGGCCTGACAGGTCTGGACATTCTGCGGGAAGTGAACAAAGCAAAACTGCCCATAGAGGTGATCATCATCACCGGGCAGGGCTCTATCGACACGGCTGTAGAGGCAATGAAGGAGGGCGCGTACGATTATTTGACCAAACCCGTCGACCCGAAACGCATCCGCAGCATCATTCCAAAAGCGCTGGAGCGCCACGAGCTCGTGCGGCGCAATCAACGCCTCAAGGCAAAAAACCGGCAGCTCGAGCAGACGCTGAAAGGCTTATCAAAGTTTGGCGATTTGATTGGCAGTCACGAGAAAATGCGGCAGGTGTACGACATCATCGATGCTGTCGCCGATACCACCGCTAACGTGCTTATTACGGGCGAGAGTGGCACAGGGAAGGAGCTCGTTGCCGCTGCCATTCACCAAAAGAGCAGCCGCGCCGGCGGACCGTTTATCGCGGTGAACTGCTCGGCCTTCCCGCGCGACATCCTGGAGAATGAGCTGTTCGGGCACGAGAAAGGCGCGTTTACCGGGGCCGTGAAGGAGAGAGCCGGCTGCTTTGAGATGGCTGACGGCGGCACCCTGTTTCTCGATGAAATTGGAGAAATGCCGCCCGACACCCAATCCAAACTGCTGCGCATCCTGGAGGAGCGCCGTTTTCGCCGGCTGGGTGGCACAAAAGAGATCACGGTGGATGTGCGCGTGCTCGCGGCCACCAACCGGGAGATCAAAACAGCGCTGAAAGAGGGCACCCTGCGTGAAGATCTTTACTTCAGGTTGAGCGTCATGGACATCGAATTGCCGCCGCTGCGGCAGCACATGAGCGACCTGATGTTACTCACCGACGAGTTCCTGCAATCCTTTAATCAAAGGAACAATAAGGACGTACAGGCATTCTCCCCTGAGTGCCTCGACCTGATGAAAACCTACCATTGGCCCGGCAACGTGCGCGAGCTGCGAAACATGGTGGAACGTGCGGTGATCCTCTGTAAGGGAGACACGATCGAGCTGCAGCATCTGCCGCGTCACATGTTCTTCCCCGAGACCGGCGGCGATGAGGACGCTGTGCAACTTGGTAAGCCGTTGCACGAAATAGAGAAAGAGATCATTTTCAAGACGCTTGAAAAGACGAACAACAACAAAACCAAGGCTGCTCAAATTCTGGGCATCAGCCTGAAGACCCTGCACAACAAGTTGAATAAGTATTTTTTGGATGAGCCTGGCGCTGCAAAGGCGTGAGGAATGTGCTCCGATGAGCCCCATCATTGGAACTACCAACTTCAGTCATATTATGTTAATCTGTCAGGAATCATTTTGAATCAAGTTTCGCAAGAAGAAATGAGCAAACCTACCGTATTTATCAGTTACAGCCATAAAGACAAAGAGTGGGTAACAGATTAT
>SMXE01000074.1 GCA_004357015.1 Caldithrix sp. | reverse complement strand
TGCACCTCACGTTCGGCCTTGGCAGCCGCCAGGGAATTCAGCTTCTCCAGTATTGCCGGCGTTATGACCTCATGCGTGTTGACGATCCGTTCATTCTCAAGCACAATCCCTTTTGACAATGGTACGGCTGCGACAGCTCCGCTAATCCGGCGGTCGGTTTCGATTTTATCGAAGAAAAGATTGGGACTTTGGAATGCCGTTAGGATAGGATACCCAATTTTGACTGCTATCTTCTGAGCAAGAAAAACCTGGCGAAGTTTGCCGAGGATGACACCTTCGTAGTTGCTGAGATTGTAAAAGTTCTCACGCGGCTCTAGGACCTCCCGATCTGATGAAATAATTGAAAACTTCTGACCATAATCAGGAATTTGATCCTCCCTCAGATTTACAATGCCGATGGCGTACATGTCCACAAGAATTCGCCGCTGTTTCTGGGCAAAAAGGTCATAGTCAAAAGTAGACTCGCTACGCTCTGTGCCGGCAGCGGTGGTGCGACTTTTCTCCATTTGAACCTCGTAGGCCAGATGTCGCGCGTTGGCTTTGTCGATGATGATCGAATCGTTGTTCAAAATATCCTGGATACGTCTCAGTTTAAGCGAATCGGGGGAAATCGATTCGCGGATGAGTCGGATGCTGTCGAAAAAATCATCAAACTCTTTCAGCGTCAAACCCTCAATGCTGTCGGCATCGGTGAAAACAAGCGGGATTTCCCGGCTTGCTTTCTGTCTGTCTCTATCAATCTCCCCCTCACTCTTGTTGATGAAGAAGGTGAATGGCGCGATGATTTCTTTGCCGCTGTACACATCGCCGTCATTCAGGTTCGAAAACTGAAACGTCTGGCTGGAGGGAAACATCAACGTTGTGGTGACAACAGCGGTTAACACCATGGTTAGTCTGAACGAATTGCGCCAGGTCTGATTTTCTTCCAGCCTGTCAAAAACCGTTTGGATTGCTTTCCTAGCTTGATTTGTGAGTTTCACTCTTGCCATAACGCGCATACCGGACACCTAATGGGAATGGCTGCTAACATTATGCCCTTCGTAATTGTCATAAGCCTTGATGATGTCTCGCACCAGGCGGTGACGCACCACGTCTCTCTCATTCATATATGCAAACTTGATGCCCTCGATATTGTGCAAAATGGTCTGCGCCTGCACCAGACCAGACGCCTCCGAGGATGGCAGGTCGCTCTGGGTTATATCACCGGTTATGATCGCTTTGGCATTTATGCCAAGGCGCGTCAGAAACATCTTCATCTGATTAAACTTGGTGTTCTGTGCTTCATCCAGAATCACAAAGGCGTTGTTCAATGTGCGCCCCCGCATATAGGCCAGCGGCACGATTTCAATAATTCCGGAATCAAGGTAGCGTTTGAGTTTATCGGCCGGAATCATGTCATTCAGGGCGTCGTACAGCGGCCGCAGGTACGGATCGATTTTCTCTCGGAAATCGCCCGGTAGGTACCCCAGGCGTTCGCCGGCCTCGACTGCTGGCCTGGTCAGCACAATTCGGTCCGCCAACTTGTCACGCAACGCGGCAACGGCCATCGCCACCGCCAGAAACGTCTTACCCGTACCGGCCGGTCCAATCGCGAACACGATGTCATTCTTCGCCGATGCCTCGTAGAAGGCGTGTTGCCCTGCACTCTTGGGCTTGATAAAACCGTCTTTCGTATACAGAATGACCCTATTCAGATCGTTCTCTAAAGTGTTTTCGTGCTCTCCGTTCTTGTCGCTAAGCGCTATGACCGTGTCAAGATCGTTTTCGGTGATATCCTGGTCACGGGTGACCAGCAAGATCAGCTCCACCAGCACCTTCTCGGCAAGCCTGACCCGGTCTGACAGGCCTGTGACGATCACATCATTGCCCCGGGCAATCATTGTCACGTCAAAGGATTGTTCAAGCTTGCGCAAATTCCGATCGTGAAGACCGAAAAGCCGTAACTGATCGATCCCCTTTAACGGGACTTTTCTCTGAATAGTGTTGCTCAATGTTTCACCAAATAAATTTTAAGGGTAAGAATAAAAAAAGCCCTTGCCCGTCCAGTCAGAACCGGACGAGCGAAGAGCTAAATGTTTCTGGATGCTATATTATGAAAATACGATTCAAAAAAGTGTCCAGCAAAATTAATAGGCGAACACATTTGCCCAAAACTGAGATCCCTTTCTATCTAGTTCGTTGGAAACTTGAGAACCTGGTACGGATAGATCAACCCGGGATCGTCACCAACAACGTCTTTATTGGCCTCGTACAGCGCACGCCATTTGGTCGGATCACCCATGACGTCCATGCTGCCGGCAATCTTGGCAAGGTTGTCTCCACTGCCGACGAGGTATTCGTTGGGCGCATTATCCCGGTGAATCTTGAAGATCTGATCCGGATAAATCAGGTCAGGATCTTTGATCTGGTCACGGTTGTAAGAATAAATGCGTACCCACTGCATCGGATCACCATAGACATCCGAGCTTCTTGAGATGCGCCAGAGGTAATCGCCGCGATTAACGGTATACTCGTCATACATGCCCTTTGGCATTTTTGCCCTGAGCTGCGCGATCTTGCCTTCCAGAGCAGCGACCTTGTCTTTCATCTCGGAAAGGACGTAAATCTTGTCGTTTTTCGCTTCTTCGAGCTGAACCTCGATTCCATTAATCTCTTTACGGCGTTGCCAGAGATCCTCTGGTGACAAAGCACCCATCGCGTTCAAATCTCTTTCAAGACCATTCAACCTATCGCGATACGCGTTGACATCAGCCTCAGTCACACCAATGGCCGAATAAATTTCTCCCCACGTAGCCGTAATTTGACCGTCAATATCAGCGATCTGAGATTTCAAATTAGCAATCTCAGCATCGCATTTAGCAATTTCGTTATTCGCTGCTTGCTCTCTGTCTGCCTGTTGCTGCACCTGAATCTTGTACTCCTTCATGGTCATTTCCTGAGCTACTGCTTGCCCCGGCATAGCGACCAATGCAACAAGTGAGCAGACTAAGAGAGTGTTAACGACAGCTTTCATGTTAAACCCTCCTGTTTTCGTATTCACGAATTATTCCATTTCAGCAACTCGTTGCTTGACCGTTGCCAATTCATCCTTCGTGTCCTGCAACTCTTTGTTTTTCTTGTTTAGTTCGCTTTCGAGTCTGCTTTTCTCCCTCTGTCTGTCCTCTAAAGTCTGCTCAGCCGCAACAGTAGCCTGCTTTTGCTCCTCCAAAGCCTGCTTTTGCTCCTCGTTGGGATGCTTCGTACAGCCGATGAAGGCAAAAGAAGATACAACAAACGCAGCGATAACTAACCCGTACAGTTTCCTCATATTGACCGTTCACCTCCTTCCTGATTCAAGATTTTCTTGCTTAAACTAATCCGATATGGTGGAATACAGCTTAACCTGAATAAACATTTAAGGATAGGTAGTGCGAATTATAAAAGCAATTATAACGAAAAAAAAATCCATTGTCAAGCAAAAAAAATACCCTAAATAACCCTCAGGCCTAACTCCTTTAGTTGATCATCACTTACGCTCGATGGCGAGCCGTCCATTAAGGATAAAGCGCTGTTGGTCTTAGGAAAGGCAATGACATTGCGAATCGACTGCTCTCTGGCCAGAATCATGACAAGGCGATCGAAGCCAAAGGCGATACCCCCGTGCGGCGGCGCCCCATACTCGAAGGCATCGAGAAGGAAACCGAATTTGTCGTACGCCTCTTCCTCCGAAATGTTGAGCAGTCGGAACATGCGGTCTTGCAACTCCCGGCGATGAATTCTGATACTGCCGCCGGCAACTTCATAACCGTTTAGCACCAGGTCGTAAGCCTTGGCGCGCGCTTCTTTCGGATTGTCCTCAAGAATGGCCAGGTCCTCATCCATTGGCGATGTGAAAGGATGGTGGCGCGCCCCATACCGCTTTTCCTCCTCATCGTACTCAAGCAGCGGGAAATCAAGAACCCAACAGAGTTCGTATTTATCCTCAGAAATCAGGTTTTCGCGATCCGCTAATTTCAGGCGCAAACTGCCCGCCAGGGTTAGCGCGGTGTTTTTTTCATCGGCCACCAAAAGAAGAAGATCGCCCTCTTTCACACCAAATGATTCATTTATTTCGGTTACAGCTTCACTTTCAAAAAACTTCGCCAGTGATGAATCCCAGCCTTCCGCACCCACTTTGATCGCTACCAGGCCTTTAGCGCCTTCCCGCTGCATCTCTTCGGTCAGCGTGTCAACCTGCTTGCGGGAGTACTTGGCGCCGCCTAGCAACGCGACGCCGCAGACGCGGCCGCCGTTTTTGACACAGCCCGAAAAAACCTTGAATTCGCAGTCCTGCACCAGCGAGCTGATGTCGACAATTTTCATATCGAATCTCAAATCCGGCTTGTCGCTGCCGTAGGTTTCGAGCGCCTCTTGATAAGAAAGCCGTCTGACGGGCATCTGTAGCTCCACACCCAGAGTTTCCTTGAAAAGGTCGGCCATCAGATTTTCAACCATCTCCAGCACGTCGTCCTGTTCCACGAACGACATTTCCACATCGATCTGCGTAAACTCCGGTTGGCGGTCATGACGCAGATCCTCATCCCGGAAACAACGTACGATCTGGAAGTAGCGATCCATGCCCGCCACCATCAGGATTTGCTTGTAGGTCTGCGGACTCTGCGGCAGGGCGTAGAACTTGCCATTGTGAATTCGGCTCGGCACCAGGTAGTCGCGTGCGCCTTCCGGTGTGCTCCGCATCAGAATGGGCGTTTCCACTTCCACAAAATTATTGCGGTTGAAATATGACCGCACCACCTGATACATCTGGTGGCGCAGAAGCATGTTCTTCTGCATCGATGTGTTCCGCAGGTCGAGGTAGCGGTATTTCAGGCGCACCTCTTCTGACACTTCAACATCGCCATCGATTTCGAAAGGCGGCGTCTTAGCACGATTCAGAATCTTCAGGTCGGCGACAGCAACCTCGATGGTGCCTGTAGCGATGTTCGGGTTCACCATGCCCTCCGGCCGCACACGCACCTTGCCGCGTGCCGCAATGACAAACTCGCCGCGCAGATCTTTCGCAGTTTGATATTTTTCAGGGATCAGATCGGGATCAAAAACGATTTGCGTGAGACCGTAGCGGTCGCGAAGATCTATGAAAATAAGGCTGCCGTGGTCACGCCGGCGATGCACCCATCCCATTAGAGTAACATCCAGCCCGTTTTCTTTTGCGGTAAGCTCGCCACAGGTGTGGCTTCGTTTCCAGCCCTCCAGATTGTCCAACTTTCCTTCACCTCCTAAGAAATTTGCTTACGAAAGGCCTGCAATATAAGCAAAAAGAAATGCGTTTACTACCTAAATCTTATGAAGAGCGAGGTTTTTTGCACAAGCTACTTCTCTGCCAATACGCGACTCGTTGCAACGATGAGGTCGGGCAGATCCCAGGGTTTGGGAACGAATGTGTCTTCTCCCTTGTCCAAGATTTCTTGAAAGGGTGCGTTGTTGATGTAGCCGCTGGTGAGAATAACCTTTGCATTCTTTCTAATACTCTTGAGTCGTTTATAGACTTCGGCGCCATCGACGCCGGGCATGATCATGTCAAGGATGACCAGTTGCACCTCATCGACATGCTTCTCAAACAGCTCAATAGCGCTCTTGCCGGAATCTGCAACCAGAACCCGGAACCCCTTTTTTTCAAAAATCTTCTTCGCCATTTCACGGAGATCTTCCTCGTCGTCAACAACCATGATCACTTCGCCGTGGCCCACGATTTTGGCCCTGCGTCGCCGCACTGGCGCCGGTGTTTTAGCAACGAATTGTGCCTGAGGTAAAGAGATGATGAAGGTTGTTCCTTTTCCGGGTGAGGAGACGACTTCAATGCTGCCATCATGGTCCTTCACGATGCCATTCGTGATCGCCAGGCCCATACCGCTTGCCATGTTGTCTTCCTGTGTGGTGACGAAAGGCACAAAAATGTATGGCAGAAGGTCTTCCGCAATCCCCCGACCTGTGTCGCTAACACGAAAGACCACCCGTTGCGTATTCCGGTTCGTACTGCCCTTTTTTGCCTTACCGGCCAGCGATGTTTCGATGCGCAATTCTCCACCATCCGGCATCGCGTCGCGCGCATTCAGACAAAGGTTCAGGAGCGCATGGCACATTGCCGGAAAATCTGCGATGACTTTTGTGCCTGCATGACTGAAGGACGTACTCACAGTGATGTTTTTGACAGAGCTCTGTACAATTGCAACGACCTCCTCCACGATGCGCTTCGGATCGACAAACATCGGCCGCACAGGCTGCCTCAGGGAATACGTTTGAAGTTGGGAAATCAGTTTTGATGCCCGCTTAGACGCTTTCTCAATAACAGCAGCATGCTGATACGCCGTGGAATCTTCCGGCAGTTCCTCTTTCAGTAGTTGCGAGTACCCCAGAATGCCGCCAAGGATATTGTTAAAGGTGTGGCTGATACCGGCGAGAAGGTTGCCAGCATTGGCGCACCGCAATACCTGAAGATACTGCTGGGCGCCATCGGGGCTGCTCTTCAATTCTTTGTGAATCCGGTCGATAATTCGAAATGTTTGTTCCAGCTCGGTATTCATCTCATCATTTGCATTTGGGTTAGGTTCCTTAATCGATGGGCGATCAATATCTGCAATTAGGAACGCAAATGCAAGCTTTGTTTGAAATCTTACCGTATTTTAAAATTAATTGTTACAACAACTTAGCTTGACATAAAATCTGCCAGGCCCTGCAGGAAATGATGCGTGATGCGTGCGGTCAGCCCCCAGATATTAACTGCTTCTGAATGGGACGGCTGAAAATGAAAGCCTAAATACATGACCTCGTTTGGGTCATCAAAATTGAGATCGAGGCGGAACTGCTTGTACAACTCACTTATGGGGATTTCGATGATTTCCGCAACTTCGAACGTATTGCGCACATAGGACGGCGGCGCCATGCACCATGCAATGTGCGCTGCAGCATCGAATTTTGAAGTAAACGTTTCGAAAAACCCCATCTCCCCGAGATGCTCGTACGCCGTCTGATCCACGCCAATTTCCTCAGACGTCTCCCGCGCAGCAGCAGCGAAGTTTGAGTCGTCATGTGGGTCTATTTTCCCGCCCGGGAAAGCCATGCTGCCACTATGTACGGGCGCACCTTTGGTTCGGCGGATATAGACGAGATGCGTTTCTCGGTCGCGATTGAAGAATAACATCAGAATGGCGGAGGGCGTGTATGCCGGAACAATGTCTTGCCGTTTGGGAACATGTTGGACGATTTGTTGAATTTCTTCTTTTTGAAGTAGCATGCTGTGAGCCTGAGACGGGTTTTTTCGGGTTATGAAGTTCTTGAGATCAGGTGATCGCCGGTTGATGAATGTAGAGCGAAGAGCGAATTTATTGACTGTGCGCTCTTCGCTCTACGTGTCTCGCTCGACAGATGGCACACAACCGAGCATTATTGCATTTTATCTCAAACCTATCACTAAATTTGAAATAGAGACTATGCTTCAGGCAGGAAATTCCCGCCTTCGTACACTAACATTCCAAATGAGTCGGAAGTTTCAGTTTCTTAGGTCGGCAAGGCGGCGGCATTTTACAGATTGCACATCTTGCGTTTTTCGTCAAAACTTCCTACACTTCTTTTTTAGCAATCTCGGGTCCATTGCATGAAATTCTACTTGCATACATTTGTTGCCCTCACCTGTTTTGCGTGCGGCAGCGCGTCCGACTCACAAGATACGCCGGACCGGCTGCGTCTCTTTGCGGCTTCCAGCCTGGCTACCGCTGTGCCGCAAATCGCTGAAGCTTTCGAGAAGGAACATCCCGGCACAACCATCGAATACAGTTTTTCCTCTTCCTCAATTCTGGCGAAACAAATCGCGTACGGCGCAGATGCGGACCTGTACCTCGCCGCCAACCTCGAATGGATGGACTACCTTGAAAGCCGCTCTCTGCTGGCGACGAATTTACGCATCGATCTATTGCGTAACAAGCTTGTGCTGATCGTGCCGCAAGGCCGGGAAGACATAACAAATGTGACCGCCCTTCGCACCGAAGTTGTGAAAAGAATCGCAATAGGCGACTGGACGCACGTGCCGGCCGGCATATACGCCAAAGCTGCCCTCGAGAAAGCCGGCCTGTGGCAAGATGTGAAGCCCAAGTGCTTGCCAGCACTTGACGGCCGGGCCGCTCTGGCGTACGTTGAACGCGGTGACGCCGACTGCGGCATCGTCTATCGCTCGGATGCTAAAATCAGCAAACGCGTAGTGGTGGCGGCTGAGCTGCCGGAGCAATTTCAACCGGATATTCGCTATTCTGCAGCCGTGACGTCTGCGTCCCGGCACCCGCTCGCTCAAGCATTCTTGCTGTTCCTGCAGTCAGACCAGGCCAGCACCGTATTTCGCAAATACGGATTCGAACCTCTGTAACAGGAATGTTGCCATCTTGAATCCACAACTTCAGATAATCCTCCTTTCTCTAAAAGTCGCCACCCTGACAACCATGATCCTCATTCCGGTTGGCACATTTCTCGGCTGGTTGCTGGCACGCAAATCCTTCCCCGGCAAGTCACTGCTGGACGGTGTAGTTAATGTGCCACTTGTCCTGCCGCCGGTAGTAACGGGATACTTTCTGCTGGTCGTCCTGGGACCAAATAGCGTTGTTGGCGGGGTTCTTGAGAAAGTGGGTATTCGACTGGCCTTCACCTGGACCGGTGCAGTGGTCGCGGCTGCGGTGGTGAGCATGCCGCTGCTGGTGCGGGCCGTCCGCGCCGCCATCGACTCGGTGGATGTGAAGTTGGAGGATGCCGCGCGGATGCTGCGGGCCGGCGAGTTCCGCATCTTTTTTCGCGTCACCCTGCCGTTGGCGGCCAACGGTGTGCTGGCGGGGACTGTTCTGGCGTTTGCCCGTGCGCTGGGCGAGTTTGGCGCCACCGTCGTCTTTGCCAGCAACATTCAGGGCGTCACCCAAACCATGCCGCTGGCCATCTTCTCGTATCTTAATCAGGTTGATGGGGAAGCGAAAGCGCGCACTCTTGTGATTGTGTCAATTGTGCTGGCCTATCTGAGCATTCTGGTGAACGAAGCGCTCATGCGACGGTTCAAGAATGCTGCAGGTTAGAGCAAAAAAATGTCTGGCTGGCTTTGAGCTGGAACTGGACTTCGAACTGCAACCTTCTTTTACGGCATTGTTCGGCGCCTCCGGCTCAGGCAAAACCACCACGCTCAATTTGATTGCAGGCCTCCTGACACCGGACCAGGGCGAGGTCATCCTCGACGGCAGCATCCTGTTTTCAAAAAGGAAGAAGATAAACATCAAGCCGCGCGACCGGCACATCGGTTACATTTTCCAGGAAAGCCGGCTCTTCCCGCATTTGAGGGTGCAGGAAAACCTGGAATTCGGCCTGCAACGTTTGCCAGCGAATGAGCGGAAATTCAGCTTTGACGAGATCGTCGAGGTCGCCGGACTAACCGGATTGCTCGAAAGAACACCGCATGCCCTGTCCGGTGGAGAAAAGCAGCGCGTGGCCCTGGCCCGAGCTATTCTCGCCTCGCCGCATTATCTGCTGCTGGACGAGCCGCTGGCAGCACTGGACCTGCCTGCCCGCCTTGCCTTCCTCAAATTCCTGAAGGACATTCACGGCCATTTCAATCTGCCAATGTTGTACGTTTCGCATGACCTGTCCAATGTCGTCAGCTTTGCAAATGACGTGATCATTCTTGACAATGGCCGGAACACCGGTTACGGTCCGCCCTACGAAATGCTGGACAAACTGGCCGCGGCGCCCCTCATCTCCAGAGAGGATATCCCCAATATTCTGGAAGTCAGGGTGGAAAGACATGACACGGCCAGGGGCGTCACACTGTGCCGCCTGAAACATCTGGAACTCGTTCTGCCACGTCTGGATTGCGCTGAAGGAGAAAAACTGCTGCTCAATATTCCGGCTTCGGAGATCATTGTTGCGGTTGAAGAACCCAGGGGGCTGAGCGCCAGCAATGTTTTCCGTGGCACGGTGGCCCGAATCAGCCGCCTCCGGGAAAGGGTGATGGTGGAGGTGAATGCCGGCGAAAGCTTCACCGTGGAAATCGTCGAGGCGACGGTGGCCCGGCTGGACCTGCGGCCGGGAAAAGAAATTTTTCTGATTTTCAAGGCAAGTTCGTTCAGGAGGCTTGGCAATTCCTGACGCGGCGAAGCCGCACCCAACCTCAACTCTCCTTCAACCCATAAAAGTTAATCTTCTTATGCAGATTCGTCCGGTCCACATCCAGCTCTTTGGCGGCCTGGCTGATGTTCCAATTGTTGCGCTTGAGTGTGGCGGTGATGTATTCGCGCTCGACGTTTTCCCGCAATTCCTTCAGGGTGACGCCTGATTCGAGGTTGAATGGAATCTGCGAAGTTGGCGCTAGGATGCGCTGCGGCAGGTCGTTCGGCTGCACCACCTCTGCCATGCACATGATCATCAGCCGCTCCACAATGTTGCCGAGCTCACGGATGTTCCCGGGCCAGTCGTAGGCCTGCAGAACACGCATGGCTTCGTCGCTGATTCGCTTCTTCGGGTAGCCGTTTTTTTTGCTGAACATATCGATGAAATACTGCACCAGCAGCGGAATGTCCTCTTTTCGTCGGCGCAGCGGCGGCGCCACCAGCGGAATCACATTCAGCCGAAAGAACAGGTCATCGCGAAAACGCCCCTCTTTCACCTCCTGTTCCAAATCTTTGTTCGTGGCGGCAATGACCCGCACATCCACTTTTATGAGCTTGCTGCCGCCCACCTTCTGGAATTCCCCCTCCTGCAGCACACGCAGCACTTTCGCCTGGACTTTCAGGCTCATGTCGCCGATCTCATCAAGGAAAAGCGTGCCACAGTCTGCCATGGAAAACTTGCCATCGCGGTTTTCGATGGCGCCGGTGAAGGCCCCTTTCACGTTGCCGAACAGCTCGCTTTCGATGAGCTCTTCCGGAATTGCAGCGCAGTTCACTTGGATGAACGGCCGGTTTTTACGCGGACTGTCTTCATGCAGGGCGCGCGCGATGAGCTCCTTGCCGGTACCGCTTTCGCCGCTGATAAGTACGCGTCCGGGTGTGGGCGCCACCTTGGCAAT
>SMXE01000073.1 GCA_004357015.1 Caldithrix sp. | reverse complement strand
GGCCGGTTCACCCTGGCTTACACGCTCGGCAGCGAGTTGACCACCAGCTACGCGGTGCGCGCAGGGGACATCGATGGCGACGGCGGTCCGGATGGTGTGGTCGGCAACGACCGGGCGCAGAATTTGGTCTACAATAACGACGGAAACGGCAGGTTTTCTCTCACCGGATACCTGGCACAAGAAGCCGACCTCACACGCGACGTGCAACTGCGCCGCTCGAAGAGGATTTGAAGCCCGCATGCTCAACACATCAGGTATCCCCTTCGCGTAATTGAATCGGGGATTACATCCTCCCACTGGTTTTGCCCATAACAGAATTACTTTAGAAACACAATAACAACGGCCAAAAATGAAAACCAACCAAACCTCCTTTAAAAAACGTGGCGTCGACTACAAAGTACCGGACATAATGCTTACGCTTCCACGCGAGTATTATCAATCGGAGGGAATTTACCGCGAGGAGCTGGAGAAAATTTTCTGCAAGCGCTGGCTGCTGGCCTGCCGTGAAGAAGAGATTCCTAAGCCAGGCGACTTCATCACGATTCCGGTTGGTGATGAGAGCATTATTCTGGTGCGGGACAAAAATGGCAAAATGCAAGCGCACTTTAATGTTTGCCGACATCGCGGCACAAGACTGTGTGAAACCGAGAAAGGCCGTTTTGCTTCCGGGAGTATCCAGTGCCCGTATCATGCCTGGCAATACGATCTTACTGGCCGTCTTAGAGCGGCCCCGTTAATGAAGGAAGTGCCAGGCTTCGAAAAAGAGGAATACGGGTTGTTTCCGGCGCATGTTGGTTTGTGGGGTGGGTTTGTGTTTATTAATCTCGCAGAAAAACCAGCGCCTTTTGAGGAAGAAATGGGCGCGCTGCTCACTCGGTTTGAGGACTGGCAGCTTCCGGAATTAAGAATTGCCCACAAGATAGAATACACCCTGAACTGCAACTGGAAGTTAATTCTGCAGAATTACCAGGAATGCTACCATTGCCCTGGAGTGCACCCCCTGCTGTCCCAATTAACGCCTTTTCGCAACGCAGTACACGACTGCTTTGAAGGCGCGGTAATCGGCGGCTATATGGAGCTTACAGAAAAGCGGGGCAGCATGACGATGGATGGTCAGGCCGCAGCGCCGCCCGTCTGTAACGTCTCAGGCGACAATTTGCAACGCGTCCATTATTATTCGGTCTATCCGAATCTACTGCTGTCGCCGCATCCCGATTTTGTGCTGTATCATCGTATTCGCTCGTTGGCTTATGACAAGATACAGAACGATTGCTATTTTTTGCTTCATCCGGATGTTATCAACCAGCCAAAGATGATGCAGCGGTTTCAGTCGGCTATCGAATTTTGGGACATGACCAACCGACAGGATTGGCAGGTTTGTGAACAGATGCAACAAGGGCTCAAGTCGCATCGTTTTAAACGTGGCCGCTATTCTGGGCAGGAAGATATTCTTTATGCTTTGGATAAAGAAGGGTTAAGAGCGCTGGGGCATAAGCTTCCTGAATAATACGGCACGGCCGTAAATTTCAAATCCCAAATCACAATGACAAATAGATCCCAAAACCTAAAAACCCAAAATCTCAGACTCTTTCCATGTAATCCCTTTTGGTTTGTGGGTTGCATCCGGCTGTTTTGGACATTAGATTAGGGCTTTCCATTTGAGATTTATTTGATATTTGGGATTTGCAGGTTTCGAATTTTGTCATAGAGAATTTAATGTCTAAAAGTTTAGGATTTTGGCGCACATGGGCGCTGGTCGTGGGCACCATGATCGGGTCTGGTATTTTTCTTCTACCGGCTGTGCTCGCTCCACATGGCGCTTTTAGTCTGGTTGGCTGGATTGTTGCTGGAACAGGGACACTTTTTATCGCGTTAATGCTAGGGACGCTCGCCCGCCGCATCCCGAAAATTGGCGGCCCGTATGCTTATACTCGTGTTGCGTTCGGTGACCTGCCGGCGTTCCTTATCGCCTGGGGCTACTGGATTTGCGTTTGGGCAGGATCTGCCGCAATGGCTGTTGCGTTTAGCGGCTATATGAGCGTATTTTTACCGTCTATTGCGACAGCGCCAATAGCGGGAGCAGTATCGGCGCTGATCATTCTGTGGATTTTCACGGCTATCAATTTGGGCGGTGTCGGAAATGTCGGCATCGTACAACTCGTTACCACCCTTCTGAAAATGCTGCCGCTTTTTATTGTCGCCGCAGGCGGCCTTTTTGCAGGGGAGGTGGCGAGCATAACGCCCGCCAATCCACAAAATGAGCCGTTGCTGTTGCACATTGCCGGTGTTGCGCTGCTCACCATGTGGGCTTTTGTGGGAATGGAGGCTGCCACAATTCCAGCCGATGATGTGGTTGCGCCGGAGCGTACAATTCCGCGGGCGTTGCTCACAGGTACACTCACAGCCACCGCTGTCTATATTTTCGCCACCCTTGGTGTCATGGCATTGGTGCCGGCGGCCGAGTTGGCGCAGTCGTCTGCGCCTTTTGCCGATGCGGCCTTTCGTCTTTTCGGTAGCTTAGGCGCCGGACTGATCGGCGTAGGGGCGCTAGTATCCATAGGTGGGGCACTTAATTCCAATATTCTTTTGTCGGGTCAAATGCCGCGAGCTGCCGCGCTTGATAATTTGTTCCCTGCCCGGTTCGGTGACCTTAATAAAAACGAGGTTCCGGAATTTTCTCTCGTAGTCTCTTCTTGTCTATCTTCTGCACTCATCATCATGAATTATTCGAAAGGTCTGGTCGCGGCCTTTACCACAATGATTCTGCTGTCAACTCTAATGACACTGGTGCCGTATGCCGTCTCTGCCGTTGCGGAATTACAGCTACAAAAAAGACAGAAGACAGCAGGAGGTTCTGTGAAAATCAGCTCAATTGTTATTGCGGGGCTGGCCTTATTTTTTTCTGTTTTTGCAATTATTGGCTCTGGCGCTGAAGTGGTGATCTACGGCGCACTGCTGTTGGTTCTGGGGATGCCCGTATATTTATTTGTCAGAAGAAAAAGCAGAAATGTTTGAAGAGTTGACCGGATAATGACTAATCATCTAGATAAATTATTGACACTTCAAACTTTTTCAGATAGCCTTTTAGTTAGCTTATTCTAGTGATCCAGCTATTTTATTGAATGTTATAGCTGAAATATAGAGAGAATGCCTGAAGAAAAATGATAGCTACAGTAAATTTATCGGAAGGTTAGGTCTATGCCCATAAAGTCGCCCTTTCACCAACGAACTTCCCAATTCTGCCAGTCCATGAACTGGAAGGATTGGGCCGGTTATTATGCTGTCGTATCCTATGACACCAACCATGAGCAAGAATACTTTGCATACCGTCACGCTGCAGGACTGATGGATGTGACCCCTCTCTTCAAATACGAAGTGACGGGGCCTGATTCCTTACATTTATTATCCAGAATCATGGCCAAAGATATCAACAAAGTTAAACAGGGTCAGGTCACCTATTGCTGCTGGTGTGACGACGACGGGAAGATCCTGGACGACGGGACTGTTTCCTGCTTGAGTCAAGACCATTATCGGGTCACATCTGCTGAACCCGTTTTTCACTGGTTCCATCAAAATGCACGATCTTTAAAAGTAACGATTGAAGATATTACTTCACGCTTTGGTATTCTTGCTTTACAAGGACCTCTCTCAAGAGAAATACTCACTCATGCTGCGGGTGGAGACATTGCTTCACTTGGGTTTTTCAAATTAATAGACAGTACAATCGACAACCGCAGGGTCACTATAACACGTACGGGTTACACTGGTGATTTGGGTTATGAAATTTGGTGTGAGAATAATGATGCTCTGGTTGTATATGATGCTGTGATGGAATCTGGTAAAAATTATCAATTAATCCCGGCCGGTCTCGCTGCTCTGGATGTGGCACGCATAGAAGCTGGTTTTATTATGAATGGTGTGGATTATTTTTCAGCTAACCATTGTGTGATTAATTCGCGCAAATCCACTCCTTTCGAACTCAACTTGGGTTGGTCTGTTAACCTGAATCGAGACAGTTTTATTGGCCAACAGGCTTTGAAAAAAGAAAAAAAGGAAGGGAGCCTTTGGCAATTTGTGGGCTTGGAATACGATTGGGATGCCTATGAAAAAATTTTCGCGAATTTCGATCTTCCGCCGCAAACACCTGCTCAAGCATGGAGAACAGCCGTGCCTGTTTATAACAAAAACGGAAAACAAATAGGCCGGGCCACAAGTGGCGCCTGGTCACCTATTCTCAAGAAAAATCTAGCACTGGCCTCCATCAAGACTGGTAATTTCACTATGGGAGATACGCTTCATATAGAAGTCACCGCTGAATACGAAAGACAACTTTGTCCCGTAACTGTCTGCAAACCCATGTTTTTTAACCCCGATAGAAAGCGAGACTAATATGATCAAATTTGTAAGCAAGCCCAAAACATCTTCTTACGATGCCGTCATCGTAGGTGGGGGGCACAACGGCCTTGTCTGCGCAGCCTATTTGGCCAAAGCAGGGAAAAAAGTTTTGGTGGTGGAAAAACGCCCTTTGGTCGGTGGAGCAGCTGTTAGTGAACAAATTGCTCCGGGCTTTATCTTCTCCACCTTCTCTTATGTAGTCAGCCTGTTCCGCCCTCATATTATCCGACAACTTAATTTGGTCAAACATGGCCTGCAAATCATACCCATGGAAACCACCTACAATCCCATACCGGGAGACAAAGGTCTAGTGCGCTGGGCTGATGCCGGGAGAACAAGACATGAAATTGCTCGCTTCTCACAAAAAGATGCTTCCTTGTATTCTGAATTTGGCCTCGCTATGGGTCGTCTTTCTCGTTTCACCAAAAATATTATTGACACCACTGCTCCTCAACCAGCTTCGCTCAACCCAAAAGAACTCTTCAAATTATTGAAAATGGGGAAAATTTTTAAAAACTTCGACGGCAACATGCGCTACCTCAACGTCAAACTCATGACCATGAGCGCCATTGACTTCCTGCAAGAATGGTTTGAAAGTGAACCCCTTCTTCCCTCCATGGCCGGTAGTGGTATCATCGGCACCTTTATGGGCATACGCTCACCTGGGACAGCTTATGTTCTTTTACACCACTACATGGGCGAGATTGATGGGGCTTACCGGGCCTGGGGATTCTCAATAGGAGGTACGGGTCAAATCAGTTTAGCGTGTGCCAAGTCCGCCCTGTCTTTTGGAGCTGAAATCATTACTGATGCAGCTGTTGACCATATCGATATCAAAAATGGTCGAGCCAGGGGTATTGTTTTGGAAAACGGAGACGACATCAAAGCAGGCACTGTTATCTCTTGCCTTGACCCAAACCGCACTTTTTTGAAAATGGTGGGTGAACATGAATTATCCGAAAATTTTATCACACAAATTAAACGTTACAAAAATCGAGGAAGTTCAGGCAAAGTTAATCTTGCTTTAAGTCGATTACCCAATTTCAGAGATGGTCGCCCCGGTCAACACCATCTTAAAGGCGACATCACGATTGCTCCAACTATTGATTATGTAGAGCGCGCTTACGATGAAGCCAAGTATGGTGAATACTCCAAACGACCTTTCTTAAATATTGTTATCCCTTCTTTATCGGATCCTAGCGTCGCCCCTCCAGGTAAACACGTACTGTCGGCTTTTGTACAATACGCGCCCTACAATATAAAAGAAGGAGCGGATAAATGGCCCGATAAACGGGAAGCTTTTGGCAATGCTGTTATCGATACAATTGAAGAATACTGCCCGGATATACGCAGTTGTATTATCCATAAACAAATCATAAGCCCGTGGGATATTGAAAAAATGACAGGGCTCACCGAAGGTAATATCTTCCAGGGTGAATTGAGTCTTGAACAATTGGCCTTCCTCAGACCGGTTGCCGAATGGTCTCGATATCGTACCCCCATCAGTAAATTATGGATGTGTGGCTCTGGCACCCATCCTGGTGGAGGCCTCATGGGTGCCCCCGGTGAACTTGCCGCCAAAACTATGTTAACAGAAGGAGGTGTTTGATGCCTTTTGATGTTGTTGTGATCGGCGGTGGAGTCAATGCTTTGACAGCAGCTTCATATTTGGCTAAAGCTGGACGTAAGGTCACTATTGTGTGCCCCACTGATCAAATTGGTGGATTGTGCTCTCGCCATGAATTCTATCCAGGGTTTACATCCCCTGGTATTCTTTATGATACCTCAATGTTTCGCAGCTGGGTGGTTGATGAGCTTGGACTCAAAGACCATGGATTAACTTATGCAAAATCAACAAAAACTTTAGCGTTTGGGAAAGACCAACATATTATCCTTTCCGAGCATATTGATGAAACAGCAGAAGAAATCGCTAAGGTCTCTTCATCGGATGCCAAAAACTATAAAGAAATGAAGGCCTTTTATGGAAAAATCAGTGGGCCTATTATTCAATTTCTCAATACTATTCCTGCTGATATTGTTGACCCTCAGAGCAGTGATCTTTGGTCGCTATTCAAACGAGGATTTCAACTTAGGAAGTTGGGAAAAAAGGATATGCTCGAGGTCCTGCGTCTCGCTCCCATGGCGGTCTATGACTGGTTGGATGAATGGTTCGAAAACGATGGGCTCAAAGCTGCTCTTGCTCTGCTTGCAGTGACCGAAAGTTATAGCGGACCCTGGTCGCCAGGCACAAATGCCAATTTATTGATTCAACAAGTCAGCCGTGGATCCAGTGTTAAGGGCGATGGCTTGGCCCTCGTCTCGGCCTTGGAAAAAGCGGCCAAAAGCTTCGGTGCTCATTTTGAGACAAAAGCCAAAGTCAGTGCCATTCAACCAGGTAAGGGGGTTGACCTGGAAGATAATAGCTTCATTGAGGCCAAAACTATAGTGGCAGCTTGTGGACCCAAAAACGTTTTTCTGGAAATGATGGACGCTCGTCACCTCAGCAATACCTTTGAACAGCGAGTGACAAAGTTCAGAACCCGTGGACTCTGTTCTCAACTTCTCTTAGCAGTGAACAAAGCTCCTTCATTGGTCGGGAATGGTGAAGCGAACAGAATTCTGATAGCTGAAGATCTGGACAGTATTGAAAGGGCTTTTGACCCCATCAAATACGATGAGGTGACCAGCCATCCCTGTCTTGAAATCTACTTGCCCTCGCAAGAGCATAACGATCTGGCTCCAACAGGCCAAGCGGTGATCTCTGTACTGATTCATTACACACCCTACTCTCTCAAGGGTGGGTGGACAGGTGAAGCCAGAGAAAAACTCTGCGACAATGTGATTGAGACCCTCGACAATAAAATACCAGGTATCAAACAAAGCATTGTCGGCAAAGAGCTGCTCACTCCACAGGATATCCAGGAACGTTACGACTTGAGCGGTGGTCAGCTTTGCGAAGGCGAACATGCTCTCGACCAACTATTGGTGCGTCCTACACCAGAATGCAGCCAATACAAAACCCCATTTGACGGATTATATCTTTGTTCTGGAGGGAGTTTCCCCGGAGGGGGTTTGACGGGGGCACCTGGAGCCCTAGCAGTCAAAATGGTGCTCCGAAAGTAAAAGTTTGAAGTGATCAAGTTCAAATTTCTTAACTTGCTAACAAAATGTTGTACACGGAATTTTGCTTAGGACGGTGAATTTCAACCGGGAGGGTTTACCAACTCAAAATCCGGTAAACATTGAACGTTAATCGCCCGGAAATAATCAAAGAAAGGGTTCCCTTAACATGAAAATACCTTTGTATTGCGCTTGCACACCCCTGTTCGTGTGCCTGCTGTTGCCGGGCGGTGCTGCCGGCCAGAGCCGGATGTTCCGCACCCAGCCGGATTTTTTATTGGGCCTGCGCAGCGATCGCTCTGCTTCAATCACGTTGGCGGATGTGGACGGTGATCAGGACCTGGATGTGATCGTTGCCAATGGCCGCCACTGGCCGCAGGCCAACGAGGTGTTCATCAACAACGGTGCGTGCCGGCGGACGCGGCGCATATTGCAGCAGGCGGCGGCTACGGCCGGTTCACCCTGGCTTACACGCTCGGCAGCGAGTTGACCACCAGCTACGCGGTGCCCGCAGGCGACCTCGATGGCGACGGAGACCTTGATGTTGTGGTCGGCAACGACAGGGCACAGAACCTAATCTACAGCAACGACGGAACCGGCAGGTTTTCTCTCACCGGATACCTGGCACAGGAACCCGACCTCACACGCGACGTGCAACTGGCGGATCTGAAT
>SMXE01000072.1 GCA_004357015.1 Caldithrix sp. | reverse complement strand
TGAGATACTGCGTGTTGCCGCCGCGGTAAGTGGCGTTGTTGAGCCGGATGCCATCGACGAGCAGAAGCAGCTTGTTGGCTTTGAACCCGCGGATGATGGGCGAGCCGCCGCCCTGGTTGGTTTTTTGCACGAACACGCCGACCTCTTCCCGCAAAAGCTCGGGTGTCTGCTGCAGGTGCCGTTCCCGGAGTTTTTTCGGCGTCACAACCGAGACCAGTTGCGACACGTCTGCGGTGGACTTGGGGGCGCGAGTGGCAGTGATTACCAAATTGTCTAATTCAATGATCTTTGGCGCCAGGGCGACATTCAGTTGCAGCCTCAGGTTGGCCGCCAGTTCGAGTTTCTTCGTTCGGGTCTCGTAGCCCAGCAAGCTGAACGTGAGACGATAATTTCCTGGCGGTATGTTTTTGATGTGAAACGCACCGTTCAAGTCGGACACGTCTCCGAGCTGCAGCGACTCGATGAAGACCTGAACGTGAGGCAGAGGTGTGTTCGCATCCTTATCCGTAACCGTGCCGGTGATGCTGGCGCTGTTCGGATACGTGCCCGGGGCGGCATTTATCACTTCAACGGAGACGAATTGACTTAGTGCCAGAAGGATGAACAGCGAGGTGTATTTCATTTAGTGACAAAAATTAATTCAAAAACCGCAAAGACGCAGATGCGCAAAGTTTTGAAAAAGAACGAATCAATGGTCTGAGTTAAAGAAGTTACTCATTTTTAAGCGGAACCTGCTTTTATGTTCTACAGAATTCTTAGCGACTTGACGGTGAAGACTTGTGACTTATTTCAGACTAAGCGAAGCGAATTGTAACTGAAAAAATCAATCCGTGTTCATCTGTGTAAATACATGGAGAAAATGTCAAGCTCTTCTAATTGTAATTGGGCAAAAACGCGTACTTGTCAGCGTACTCCAACATCTGGCTGGTGAAGTCGTCCGGATACTCAACCTTCACGTCAGTGATTTTGTCGCCTTGCATCACAGCCACCAGCCGCGGGTTGATGAAACCGGAATAGGGAGCGATGTTGAGTTTCGAGTAGCGCTCCAGCACTTCCTCATGCAAGTCGCGGTCAACCTTTACGCCATAGGTTTCAACCAGGGCCTGCCCTGCCTCATAATCGCCTTCCGACTTGATGCGTTGTATCTCCCGCAAGAGTTGCCCAAACAGTTCGCGCAGCTCTGGAAAGCTCCGGATTACGAAGTAGGTTTTGCCATCTTGGACGACCTTTTCGATGACATTGTCCGTTTCGCCATGTTCGTAAGCCCACAGGGCCACAAGCTGGCGGTTGCGCATGTGCGCTTCTTCGATGTCATCGCCGAGTTTGATGCGCCGCAGTTGCCACATCAGGCCGTTCCGGATATAACTAATGTACTCAGCCTTGCCAGCGTCGGTGGTGGGCATGACGCCGAGTTCCACGAGCTTGGGATCGAGCAGGTAGTAGAGCGCAACCAGGTCGGCGCGCGCTTCTTCCAGGGTAGAGGCATAATTTTTCAGTGTTTCTTTCGGGGTGCCAACGCCGGGATTGATCCGGCCGGACGCATGCCCGATGACCTCGTGCATGTCGGTGTGCAACGCATCCGCCAGGGTGCCGTATTTGCGCTCGATTTCGTTCTGTTCTGCATTGAAACCAAACTCCTCCAGCATGCCACTGCTTTTGGACGATTCGTCGTATGCGTGCCTGATGTTGCCCAGGCTCACGGATTTGGAGCCGTGCTGCGCCCGAATCCAGTTGGCGTTGGGCAGGTTGATGCCGATTGGCGTAGAAGGTGAAGCATCACCCGTTTCAGCCACGACTGTGATGACCGTTGCTGAAATGCCTTTCACGTTTTTCTTTTTATGTTCATCCATGAGTGGTGAGTTGTCTTCGAACCACTGCGCCTGTTCGCCGATGGCTGCAATGCGTTTCGTGGCCTCCGGGTCCACAAAAGAAACCACAGACTCAAACGCGCCGCGATATCCCATCGGGTCGCCGTAAACTTCGATGAAGCCGCTGATGACGTCGCACTTGGATTTGGTATCCTTAACCCAGGCAATGCAGTAGTCGTCAAACGTACGCAGGTCGCCGCTCTTGTAGTATTCTATTAGCTTCTCTAACGCAGTTTTTTGCTGCTCGTTTTCAGCGACTGTCACAGCTTTTTCGAGCCAGTAAACGATGCGCTCGATGGCTTCGGTGTACATGCCGCCGACTTTCCAGACGCGTTCTGATATCTTGCCGTTGTGCCGTACCAGCCTCGAGTTCAAACCGTATGAGATGGGCGTAGGATCGTTCTTGTCGATCAGCTTGGCGTAAAAGGCCTCAACCTCTTTCTGTGTCACACCTTCGTAGTAGCTGTTGGCGGAACGCACCACGAGATCCACATCGGGATCGAGATTGACGCGCTTGGCGTCGAGATTGGGGTCGA
Source organism: Caldithrix sp. (assembly GCA_004357015.1). Taxonomy (GTDB): domain Bacteria; phylum Zhuqueibacterota; class Zhuqueibacteria; order Oceanimicrobiales; family Oceanimicrobiaceae; genus CR04bin15. The sequence goes on along the minus strand of SMXE01000072.1, from coordinate 4,619 downwards.
AGATTATCGGTGTCAGCCGGGTGATGAACTGATCCAGCGTTTCGCCTTCCAGCAGGGGAAATGTGCCATCCGGTGAGTTCTTGACCAGCTCGGCAAAATAAGTTTCACTAAACTCCGACAAAATTTTGTCTGTCGAGTAGTGGTGGTGGATGCCGTTGGAGAACCAGACGCGCTTGGTGTAAACCATAAATTGGCCGAATTCCTCGACGGAGCGATCACCGGCGTAAGAGCGCACAATCGCTTCCAACATACGCTTGATCGTGAGGTTGTGTTTGTAATTCTGGTCGTAGATGATTTCACGGCCGCAAAGCGCCGCTTCGGACAAGTAGTAGAGCAGTTTCTTTTCCTGCAGGCTCAGTTCATCAAAGCCAGGCACCTGGTAGCGCAGGATTCTCAGGTCGGCGAATTGTTCGGTCTGGTAAGCGAAATCGTCTTTGTCTGCACCGGATTGTCCGCACGAAAACAGGGTTGCACACAGCACCATCAAACCCAAAAGTGAAAACAGCTTCATGAGAAATTCTCCATCGAATGTGAAAGAAAAAAATTCAGTACTTTTCGGACCGCCTAATATACAATAAGTGCTCCCGGCATACTTTGGCTGAGTTTTTCCGCATCTGTCGAATACTGATAAAGCGCATAGGAAGTTCCTTTTGACCAAAACAAAGCGTCTTGTTGTTGAATATCCAAAACTGTGCTCCGGAAAATCTGCGTAGCAAGGGAATGCCTCTTCCGAAACTTCATGCAGCTCCGCTGTCCATTCTCGGCACGCGAATGTGCTCGATGAGCCTTTGCACGGATGCCGGCGGCGGCGCGGTAAATTTTGCCACCGTCAACGCTACCGCTGTGTTGAGAAGCATGCCGAGCGTGCCGATGCCTTCCGGGGAGATGCCAAACAGCCAGTGCGCGCTGTTGTTGGCGGCCGGATTGATAAACTTGAAGTAGATAATGTAAGCAGCCGTGAATCCGATGCCAGTCACCATGCCCGAGATAGCGCCTTCTTTGTTCATGCGCTTGTAAAAGATGCCGAGGATGATGGCCGGAAAGAACGAGGACGCTGCCAGGCCAAAGGCGAATGCCACCACCTGCGCTACAAACCCGGGCGGATGTGCACCGAAGTAACCCGCGATCAGCACCGCCGCTCCGGCAGCCAATCGGGCATAAAGTAATTCCTGGCGTTCGGTGATCTTGGGCATGAAAACGCTCTTCAGCAGGTCGTGCGAAATGGAAGTGGAAATCACCAGCAGCAGACCGGCGGCCGTTGACAGCGCCGCAGCAAGTCCGCCGGCAGCCACAAGGGCGACGACCCAATTGGGCAGTCGCGCAATCTCCGGGTTGGCCAGCACAATGATGTCGCGGTCGATCACCACCTCATTAACCAAGGCGGCGTTGTCGTCGGACCTGTTCTTGCCGTAGTACTGCATCCTGCCGTCGCCGTTGTGGTCATCCCATTTCAGCAAGCCGGTTTTCTCCCAATTTTTGAACCACGGCGGCGCCTCGGAGTAGGGTTGGTCGTGTACCGTGTTGATGAAGTTGGTGCGGGCGAAAGCCGCTACTGCCGGCGCCGTGGTGTAAAGAATCGCAATGAACAGCAGGGCGTAACCGGCAGACAGGCGTGCGTCCGAAACCTTGGGCACGGTGAAGAAGCGAATGATCACGTGCGGCAGTCCGGCAGTGCCCGCCATCAACGCTGCTGTGATGAAAAACACGTCGATGGTGCTTTTGCTGCCGTCCGTGTATTTGTTAAAGCCGAGGTCAGTGTTGAGTTGGTCGAGCTTGTCCAGCAAGGAAACGCCCGAGCCATCGCTGAGCGCGCTGCCAAAACCGAGCTGCGGAATAACGTTGTCCGTCAGCATAATCGAGATGAAAATGGCCGGCACCATATAGGCAAAAATCAAGATGCAGTATTGCGCCACTTGCGTGTAGGTAATGCCCTTCATGCCGCCGAGGACGGCATAGAAAAACACCAGCGCCATGCCGATGATCACTCCCAGCGTGATATCGACTTCGAGAAAGCGTGAGAAGACCACGCCCACGCCGCGCATCTGTCCGGCAACATACGTGAAGGAGATAAAGATGGCGCAGACCACGGCCACCAGTCGCGCGACTTGTGAGTAGTACCGCTCACCCACGAAATCCGGCACTGTGAATTTACCGAATTTGCGCAGGTAGGGTGCAAGCAAAAGCGCCAGCAGAACGTAACCGCCGGTCCAGCCCATCAGGTAAACGCTACCGTCACGGCCCATAAATGAGATCAATCCCGCCATGGAAATGAAAGAGGCCGCCGACATCCAATCGGCGGCGGTAGCCATCCCGTTTGCCAGAGGCGAGACACTTTTGTCCGCGACGTAAAAATCGCTGGTGGAGCGTGCCCTTGACCAGATAGCGATGCCGATGTAGAGTGCAAATGACAGAAAGACCAATGTATAAGTCCAGGCCTGAATTCCCATGATCCGGTTCCTTATTCTTCGTGCACGTCGTATTTTTTGTCGAGGCGATTCATAAAGCCGATATAAATGAAAATGAGGACGACAAAAACATAGATCGCCCCTTGCTGTGCAAACCAAAAGCCCAGCTTAAAGCCGGCGATCCTGATATGGTCAAGTTGATCTACGAGCAGAATGCCGAAGCCGTAGGATACGACAAACCAGATCGATAGAAGAAAAGAGACGATTGCGAGATTCGAGCGCCAGTATTTCCTGAGCGCAATGTTTCGTTCACGTTGTCCATTTTGCTCTGTCACTGTACCTCCTCCAAGCAATTGCAGGTTTACGGGGCTGAGTTCATCAGCCACAAATCACGTTCTTACAAAACAAAAGGGATGAGACGTTTCGTACGCTGTCGGTATGACTCGTACTCTTTGAAATGACGGGACAGCAATTTTTCTTCATACGAAAGTTTAAACAAAATGTCAACAAACAATAAGACCCAGGCAGAAAGTCTGGCGGAGGTGAAATATTCAGGGTGAGAGCCAGAGTTGCCAGGAGGAGGGCGGAGTACAGCCGGTGGCGGATGAAGCGGAATGGTCCCTTTGTAGTGAGTTCGGCGCGCGGCGCAACATCCGGCGCGATTCTCAAATTGCTGAGTTTTACCGGAAATAAGGCCCATAGACCGAGCGCGAGACTGGCCGCAAGCAGCATTTGCAGAACCAGGCCACAGACCATGACCTGACCGGTGTGAACGATGAAGCCGGCTGCGGCAAGCTGAACACCGACCAGCGCTAAAGACTTGAGTCTGTGGTTACTTTGCAATGTAAGACTTCCCCTGAAGTGGTTCCGAAATGATTCCACGCCGCGTTTTAAACTTGATTGGTAAGGATTGGCTTTCCTTCCCGGTTTTCGCTTTTAGGACCTCAAAATGCAGATGCGGCGCAAACGAAAAGCCGGTGTTGCCGGAGTAGGCGATGACCTGGCCGCGTGCCACTTTCTCTCCGATCCTGACAAGCACACCTTTATTCTTCAAATGGTAGTAAGCGCCAATGGTTAAGTCAGAGTGGCGGATGAGAATGTAATTGGACAGCTTTAGATATTTGTCGTTTGGCCCGCCCTGGTCGGAATTTTCGTAAAAGCCAACAACAATGCCTTCCCGGGCTGCGCAGACTTTTGTGCCAACCGACATGGCGAAGTCCACCGCATAGTGCGAGTTCTCGTCGTGGCTAAGTTTGCCGAAGTAACTCTGAGTCACCCGGTGTGAAGCCCCAATCTCGTATGGCAGTTGATAAATATTAGTGGTGTCGTGTTCTGCATTCAGGTTACCGATTCTGTAAAAGTACTTGCACTCATAGCCGCCTCCTTTTTTCTTATTGACCAGCTCAAGCTGCAGAATCTTTTCTCGTTGCTTGCCTCGAATGGTTCCGATGAAAGGCAAAGACTTGGAAGCTTTCAGGTTGGTCAACTCCATCTCCAGCGTGAACGTGACGTCGGAATGAACCAGACTTGCCGCGAACACATCGTAGACGCCGCCTGCTTCTACGACCTCAACCTTCATGAATTCGGACGATAGCGGCTGACTATCTGCGGGCTTTGGCACGATGAGGAGGCTGGCGAGTATAAACAGGGTGGAAGGCGACCTTTTTGAAAAAGGTCGCCTTCTGATATCCTGTCGAAGGGCAACATTCACAGCCCTGCCCCACAATACTTGCAAAATTTGGCATCGGCGTCGTGGCCTTCCGCGCTGCATTCCGGGCAAGCCTGCGTTGAGACTTGTTGTTGATAGGCTTGAGCCAATTCCACACCCACGATTCCGGTAGGCACGGCGATAATACCGTAACCGAGAATCATGACGATGGCTGCCAGAGCCTGGCCGAGTGGCGTTTGTGGTGAAATGTCGCCGTAGCCGACCGTGGTCAGGGTGACGATAGTCCAGTAGATGCTTCTCGGGATGCTGGTAAAGCCGTTTTCAGCGCCTTCGATAATATACATCATCGAGCCAAAAATCACGACCATAGTAAGAACTGCAAACAGAAACACTGCGATTTTTCTTGAGCTCGCCCGCAGCGCCAGTCTGAGCGCCTGCGCTGCTTTCAGAAATTGCACCAGCTTGAGTACGCGAAAAATACGCAGAACCCGAAGGGAGCGAATGACCAGAAAATACTGGCTTCCCGGAATTAAGACGCTTACGTA
>SMXE01000071.1 GCA_004357015.1 Caldithrix sp. | reverse complement strand
TCGCAGCTCTTAACTACCGCTTAGCGCCATCGTGGAGGTACCCTGCACCTGTCGAGGACATCCAAGCGGCTGTGTCCTATCTAAACCAGCACGCCACTCAGTTTGGGCTTGACCCAACCCGTTTGGTTTTACTGGGACGTTCGGCTGGAGGACATTTAGCTTTGCAGGTGGCTTACGCTAGCAACGAGTCGGCAATTCGTGGCGTCATCTCTTTTTACGGACCGGCTGATTTATACTATGGCTACACTCATCCGGCCAATCCGCTTGTGATTGACTCAAGAAAAGTGCTCGTGGAATTTTTGGGCGGGAGTCCCGATGAGTTACCAGAGATCTACCGGCGAGCTTCACCCATTCATTACGTGGGTGCGTCCACACCCCCGACATTGCTGATTCATGGCGGCCGGGATGAACTCGTGTCACCGGCGCAGAGTCGTAGATTGGCTGACAGACTTCGGGACCGTGGCGTGGCTCACGTTTATTTAGAGCTGCCCTGGGCAACACATGGCTGCGATTTCAATCTGAATGGCGCAAGTGGTCAACTAATTGTTTATGCTGTTGAGCGATTTCTTGCTGCTGTTAGCTGGTGATCCAGCAAGGACATGAAATAGGGAGGCTACCCCATTTCGTCCTCACCCTTCCCGACTTGGGTAAGAAGGGATTCGGGCGAAAAAAATATTATGAAACAGAAAATTTGAGTAGAATCTAAAACTTCTTATCATTAGAAGAACAAAATGCCCGATTCAAAAGCTTGTTACCGGAAGCTCAAACATTACAAGTATCAGTTGGTACAGAATTACACCCTCGTTACTGCGCTCGGGCGCGAAGAAGATCTCGACACGCGCTTCATAGCGCTTACAGTAGCAGGAAATTTAACTGTCAAGCAGCACTACGCCTGGGATGGCCCTGAGCGGGCCGACGGTTGACACCCGAACATTCATGCGCGGTTCTCTTGTGCACGACGCCCTTTATCAGCTGATGCGGGAGGAATATCTGGATTACAAAAAAGACCGGGAGTACGCCAACAATCTTCTGAAGCAGATCTGCCGCGAAGATGGCATGTCGAAATTCCGCGCCTGGTATGTACACAGGGCGCTGCGTCTGTTTGGGGAAAAAACTGCCAAACCCTCGTCAAATGAAAAGGATAAAATCATTTGCGTACCGTAGCCTAAAAAAATATAGAGATGGAAGATGAAATTTAACGAAATACCAACCGAACTTACCACCGCCGCAACCGACCTGATTCTGGCCGTGTTAGCTTTCGGGGCTGTTATCTACCTGCTGCGGCTGCGCTCAGCCGATTCCTGGAAAGCAAATCTGTGGGCGGCAACATTCGCCATGCTAAGCTTCGCCAGCGGTCTGGGCGCAGTGGCCCATGGCTTCGACATGACGCCCGCCACAAACCGGCTCCTGTGGCAGCCGCTCAATCTCGCCCTTGGTTTGACCATTGCGCTGTTTGTGGTGGGCGCACTCTACGACCGTTCCGGACAGAGAACAGCAAAAAGGGCGCTGCCAATCATGATCGGCGTCGGGGTGGCGTTTTTTGCAGTCACACAAATCGCCAGCGGGTCGTTTCTCATATTTGTGATTTACGAAGCCATCGCCATGCTCATTGCCCTTACCATCTATCTTCAGCTTACCATACGACGCAAGCTTGGCGGCGCAGCGTTTATGACAGCAGGGGTGCTGCTCACACTGATTGCGGCTGCACTGCAGGCCAGCAAGGCAGTAACATTCACCATGGTCTGGCAGTTTGACCACAATGGCGTCTTTCACCTGGCACAGATGGTCGGCGTCTTGATGCTGGTCGCAGGTTTGCGGCGTGCGCTGGATACGTAGCCGGTTCCGCCGAACAAACATAAGCAATCCGGACCCTAAACTGATGCCGATTGTCCCTTCCTTCAATGACAGATAGCAAGACCTTTCACCCATTATACGCGTGCAAAGTGCAGGCAAATGCCCCTGCGCCAAACTCACTCCGGCGCGACGAATTCCTTGATTGTTTTCGATTATCTGGCACTTTGCCCTGGTTGGCATTCGTAGGGTTGTTGGGTGTCTCAAGATTAGTACCGCGAAACATTTACAAAAAGAATACGGCCAGGGGTGCCGACATGAATAACGGTTCGCAATTTATGCATCGGCCGCATGTTGGAATGCTCTCTGAACCGATACCACAGCAACAAAGGTGACTCCAATGACCAAGGTTCACCCCTTCTGGGAGCAACCGGAACAAGTCGAAAAGTTTGCTGCCCGGGAGGCAGACAAACGATTGCTCAAGTTGATAAGCAGGTATCCGCATCCCGAGGAAACGCGCGTGCTGGACCTCGGTTGCGCCGGGGGCAGAAATACGGAGGTGCTCGCCAAGCGCAAATTTGATGTCTATGCAGTCGATGCCTCTCTACCTATGGTTGAAAAAACGCGGGAGCGCGTCGCTGCAATCCTGGGACCCGAAGAAACCGAGAAGCGGGTACGGCCGGGCACGATGGAAGATTTGCAAGATTTCCCCGAGAATTCATTCCATCTCGTGGTGGCGCTGGGCATCTATCACAACGCACAAGACCAGCGGCAATGGGATGAAGCGGTGCAACAGACCGTGCGAATTCTGACGCCTGGCGGCCAGCTACTGATTGCGAATTTCAGTCCAAAATCCGCGCCAAACGGCAGGAAGCTGCAGCCTGTTCCGGACAAGCCGCATGTGTACGAAGGCTTTTCGTCCGGGCCGCTGTTCCTGCTCGAAGCGAATGAGATGGATGTTGAAATGGCGCATCATGGGCTGTTTCCGATAGTGGCTACTGAAACGGTCAAGGTGTTAACAGAGCAGGGCCATCGCATTACGGTGAATGCCTTATACCGCAAACAGGCATAACCGAAGCCCCTCGCCCAAAATGGTAAACTATTCAGCTATTGGCATTTGGCTGTTGGCCATCGCTCATAAGTAGGTTGCACACAATGAGAGCTCTCAGGACTCTGAATATTGGGAAAGGTGGGATTGAGATCGTTAAACAAGTTTAAAGTTTACTTTATCAGCAAGCTCGAGGCCAACAGCCAAAAGCTGAATAGTTACCCAAAATGAAAGACAAAACCAAGCGGCTACTCATTCGCGAATTGTTTATCCTGCTCGCGGTGGTGTTTGCCGGCTGGCTCATCATCATCGACGCTACTAAAAGCTGGCGCTACCCGATGAGCGTACGTCCGGAACTCAAACCCGCTGAACTGTCTCTTGGCAAAGGGATCGCCATGTTCGGTTATCCGCTGCTTGCGGCCGTGCGGCTGCTTGTCTGGCGCTTCAAGCAATTCCAGCGGGGAACTTCCAACAAACAAAACTGAACGCGCTGCGAAACGCCGTTCCCGCAAAAAAACTTCGACACCAGCATTCATCAGAGACTTGCCGCCGTGCAGAACCTGCTGTTTGAGCTGCTCTCCTATCTGGAAAAACGAGAGGTATCACATTATCTGCTCAGACCGGTACAGTAAACGTCAAACCTTTTGACCGTACACGATCTAATTCCAGTTCCTCCTCTGTAAACAACCTGCAACCGACAGACCTGCATCGTATTTTTTGATTGAGATTTTGCCTTAAAAGCCTTATACTTGCAGTCATTCAAAGCGATCTTGAACACTCAAATTTTCACAATTGCTGAAATCCAGAGAGATCAAAACAAAGATGAAAACAACTTTGTGCCTTCTGCGGTGAATTCTAACACTTTGATTGAGATAAACTAGAGAGGAACCCCCTTCGATGTCCGTTACGGAATCAAAACCCGTTCCGAATTTTATCAGGAACATCATTCAAGACGACCTCAAGACCAACAAGAATGACGGCCGTGTCCACACCCGTTTCCCGCCCGAACCGAACGGTTTCCTGCATATCGGCCATGCCAAATCCATCTGCCTGAATTTTGGACTGGCGGCGGAATTTGGTGGCACGTGCAACCTGCGCTTCGACGATACCAATCCAACCAAAGAAGAAGCGGCTTACGTCAACTCCATCAAAGAAGACGTCCGCTGGCTTGGCTTTGATTGGGGAGAGCGCGAGTTTTATGCCTCTGACTATTTTGAGCAACTCTATGAATATGCCATCCAACTGATCAAGGCCGGCAAGGCTTATGTGGATGATCTTTCAGCCGAGGAAATCCGGCAGTACCGCGGCACACTCACCGAACCTGGCAAAGAGAGTCCGCACCACAACCGCAGTATCGAGGAAAATCTTGATCTGCTCGATCGTATGCGGACAGGTGAGTTTTCGGACGGCTCAAAAGTGTTGCGCGCTAAAATCGACATGGGCTCGCCAAACCTCAACCTGCGCGATCCGGTGATATATCGTATTTTGCACGCGTCACACCACCGCACCGGTGACAAGTGGTGTATCTACCCCATGTACGACTGGGCACACGGCCAGTCCGATTCCATCGAAGGCATCACGCACTCCATCTGCACGCTGGAATTCGAAGACCATCGCCCGCTTTATGACTGGTTTCTCGATCAGTTGGGCATCTTTCACCCGCAGCAGATCGAATTCGCACGTCTCAACCTCAGCTACACAGTGATGAGTAAACGCATCTTCAACCAATTAGTGAAAGATGGCCACGTCAGCGGTTGGGACGACCCACGCATGCCGACCCTTGCAGGCTTGCGGCGGCGTGGCTACACGCCGAAATCCATCCGCAACTTCTGTGATCTCATCGGCGTGGCCAAGCGTGACAGCATGGTGGATGTAGCGATGCTGGAGCACAGCGTACGCGAGGATTTGAACAAACTGGCGCCGCGCGTCATGGCAGTACTGAGACCGCTTAAACTGGTCATTAAGAATTATCCCGAAGGTCAAGTGGAAAAATTGGTCGCCATCAACAACCCGGAAGACGAAAGCGCCGGCACGCGTACGGTGCCGTTTTCGCGCGTGCTGTACATCGAGCAGGATGATTTCAAAGAAGACCCGCCGAAGAAATTTTTCCGCCTCGCGCCCGGTCGGGAAGTACGTCTGCGCTACGCCTACATCATCAAGTGCGAAGAAGCCGTTAAGGACGCCAACGGTGATGTCGTGGAGCTGCGCTGCACCTACGACCCGGAGACCAAAAGCGGCGCTGTTCAAAGCGGGCGTAAGGTCAAGGGTACTATTCACTGGGTGTCGGCGGCGCATGCCATCGATGCCGAAGTCCGATTGTACGACCGTCTGTTCGACAAACCCAAACCTGCGGCAGAAGCAGATTTCCACGAATGCCTGAACCCTAATTCTCTGGAACAACTTACGGCCTGCAAACTCGAACCTAGTCTGGCCGATGCACAAGCTGGAGCGCGCTACCAGTTTGAGCGGCTGGGCTACTTCTGCGTCGACAGCAAAGATTCCGGCCAGGGCAAACTTGTATTCAACCGCACGGTACCGCTACGGGACGCTTGGGCAAAAATTGAAAAGATGCAGGCGCAGGGAAAGTAGCTTTCCACCTTCTCAAAGTGGGCCGCGGATTTGCGCGGATTCTGCGCCGAACCGCAGAAAAAACGAAGGAAGAGGCCAGTAATAACGGGATTTGCCAGCGTAGTTCCTACTTTCGCAAAGGAGGGAGAGGGAGGATTTGTCACCTTTTATTTACCGCAGGTCGCCCATCGAATCCCTCCTGTCCTCCTTGGCCAAGGGAGGAACTTTCCGGCAAACGCCAGGACAAACATCAAATTAAGACGAGGTGCAGTCCTCGACATCTTTCACCCGGGGTTGGCTTATGAGACCTGTTCAATTCGCTAAGATTTCCATTCTGCTGACATTCGGCGCGCAGACACTCACACAGGAAACGGACCGGGCCTCCACGAATTTCCAGATTCAATGGCAAGCACAACATAGCGGGGTCACTGCCTCTTTGCGCGGCCTGAGCGCTGTCAATTCCGCAGTGGCCTGGGCCAGCGGAATGGGCGGACAATTTCTGAAGACCACCGACGGCGGCGAAAACTGGCTGGTCAAGGTTGTGCCGGGTGCGGACTCTCTCGATTTCCGGGACGTCGAGGCATTTGACGCAAACCAC
>SMXE01000070.1 GCA_004357015.1 Caldithrix sp. | reverse complement strand
GATGCCGCCATTCATTGAACCCTGCGGCCCCACTACCTTGCCGACAGTTGCGCCGGTCCCAGCGCCAACCCGACCCTCTCCCGGATGCTTCTGCGTCGCATTCTGCGCAGCTTGATATCCCATTTGTTTGTCGGGACGGATTTTATGGTCCCCCTCAAAAAGATCAAAGATGACAGCGGTAGGAACGATGGGCACCGTCGTGACTTTGACATCAAAGCCAACACCGTTTTCCTCTAAGTACTGTTGCACACCGCCAGCGGCGTTCAAGCCAAATGCACTACCTCCGGCAAATAACACAGCGTGGATTTCGGAAACCAGTCGAACGGGTTTAATGGCTTCGATCTCGCGCGTGCCTGGTGCAGAGCCTCGCACGTCAACGCCCGCCACCGCGCCATGTTCAGGGATGACCACCGTGCAGCCGGTCATGGCGATCTCATCCTGAGCATGCCCGACTCGAATGCCCGGAACGTCGCAAATTGACCGCACAGAAGATGACATTCTTGCTCAGGAGTTGTTTTTGCCAGTGTGGGCTTTGAAAAGCTGGAAGCGTTTCATGAATGGAATCTTTGTCGAAGGGACTTCCAGAATAAGGCTGCTATCGTTGAAGAAGAAAAGATCCCCAATTACCAGACCGATGGAGCGGCGCAGAGGCTTCCAGTTTTCACGGTAGGCCTGGGAGTCGATTTTCGTGCCCTCCCTGCCCTTGCTCACCAATCGTACCCGTTGCGGGTACTCCCGGTTAATCATGAACGGAGAGTGCGTCGTGTAAACGAGCTGATTCTTGATGGCAAGGTCTTCCATGACTTTTGTGAGATCCTTCTGGCCGGCCGGATGCAAATGAATGCCTGGCTCATCCAGCAAAAAGAAGAACTCGTTGGCTTTCGCTTCAAACGTCTTCGCAATGAAGTTAATGTAGAAAGAGAGATACCAGCGAAACCCCAGACTGCGCGACTCAGGCGTGTCGTAGACCGTGGTGCCGTCTGAAATATCGATATAAAGCATCTTGCCATTGACGTTGAGCTTGATCTCGATGGTAGGTTCCTGCGACCAAACTCGGCGAATTTGCTGCGTGATCAGCCGACTCGCTTCTTCACTGGCACGGCGGCCACGGGTGGAATCTTCAAAAATTAACTCGAAGTTGTTCTGCAGGCCGCCAATCTTGAGGAGATTTCGCTCTGTCTGATGACTCGTGTCTCCATTTAGAAGCGTATTCAGATCCACTCGATTCTTGATCAGCGCAATACTATCGAAATAGAGAAGCTTTGGCAGGTTATCGAGAAGCCGTTTCATGTCTGAAACCGCGACCTCCTCATTTTTGACCAGCAAATGATAGTCGGAGAGTTCCGGACCCGTCTTCAGGATTGAAAACTTGTCCACATCTTTGAAAACCTCGGACGCATGAACGAGATTCCGCCGATTCTCTCTCGAGAGATGCGAAAACTCAAGCGTGACCTCAGGACACTTGCCCTGGTAGTAATAATCTGAGTATTGACATGTCTGACCGCTGGTGAAAGGGGCACCAGCACGAAACGATTCAACCGCGCGCAACGTGTTGGTTTTACCGCTTTCGTTGGCGCCGATCATCACAGTCACTTTCGGATCGACTGGCAGCGTCAAATCAAAGATCGACTTGAATGCCTTGACATGTACTTTTGAGATTAACATACGTTAAGAATATATAGCTACGTCGGATAAAAAGTCAGATTGAAGCGCATAAATATAAAAATGAAAACAAACCAAGTCAAGAGAATCTTTTATAGTATTACCAAGTGAATTATTCACAACAGAGGCAATTTTCTCTTTCAAATACTCTGATCCCATAAAAACGAACCCCCGGGGGGACAACCTGCCCCCGGGTGTGCATCTATACTTAATACCTGAATCAGTTTTTGATTTCTTCGGTCTTCGGTTTCTCTTTGTTATTATTCCTGTTGTCCTTCCGACTCGTTTTCTTTCGGCTGGTCTCAACAAATTCCAGTGCGTCCCCTTTTTTCTTAACGGAAATCTGGCTGCCATCCCCGAACTTGCCGCGCAGGATTTCTTCCGCGATCGGATCCTCGATAAGCTTCTGGATCGTGCGCCTCAATGGCCGGGCACCGTAAACCGGATCGAAACCCTGCTCCGCCAGGTACTCCTTGGCGCCCTTGCTAAGCCGTATATCGATCTCGCGATCCTGTACCTTGTTCAGCATTTCGTCCATCACGATATCGATAATCTGGACCATATGCTCCTTGTGCAAAGGATGAAACACAACGGATTCGTCAACACGGTTCAGAAATTCCGGATTGAACAGGCGTTTGACCTCTTCCATGATTCGACGGCTCATGCCATCGTAGTCGGCTGTGTCGGAATCGAAACCAAAACCGATGCCGCTACCTTTCTTTATATCGCGAGCGCCGAGGTTGGAGGTCATGATCAGAATCGTGTTCTTGAAGTCAACTTTGCGCCCGAGTCCGTCGGTCAATTGGCCGTCATCCAAAATCTGCAGCAAGATGTTAAAAACGTCCGGGTGCGCCTTTTCAATCTCATCGAATAGCACTACCGAGTACGGATGGCGCCGGACTTTTTCGGTCAACTGTCCTCCCTCTTCGTAGCCAACGTATCCCGGAGGTGCGCCGGTCAGGCGTGAAACAGAGAACTTCTCCATGTATTCCGACATGTCGAGGCGGATGAGCGCTTGATCGTCTTCAAATAAATAGCGTGATAACACCTTGGGCAACTGCGTTTTCCCTACGCCTGTCGGGCCGAGAAAAATGAACGACCCGATGGGACGGTCCGGGTCTTTCAAGCCGGCGCGCGTTCGACGAATGGCTTTGCACAAAAGGTGAACGGCGTCGTCCTGACCAACGATCCACTTCCTGATCTCGCTCTCCATTTCGAGAATCTTTTCAGATTCGGATTTCGCAACCCGCTGCACCGGAATGCCGGTCATCATCGCAACCACTTCGGCAACGTCATCTTCGGACACAGTTGCAAGGAACTCATCCTCCGTATCTTTCCAGCGGCGCTTGGCAGCCTCGAGTTTTCTGTTGAGGCGCTTCTCTTGATCACGCAATACGGCCGCCCGCTCAAACTCCTGCTCCTTTATGACAGTATCCTTCTCTTGCCGTACTGTTTTGATTTGCTCTTCAAAGTCGGTGATTTCTTTAGGAACTACGATGTTCGCCAGGTGAACGCGCGCCCCCGTTTCGTCCAGCACATCGATTGCTTTGTCTGGCAAATAACGGTCGGAAATGTAGCGTACCGATAGCTTGACGGTAGCCTTTATGGCATCGTCATCAAACCGCACCTTGTGATGCTCCTCGTATCTTTCCTGCAAGCCCTGCAGAATTAAAAGCGTTTCCTCTGGTGAAGGCGGCTCAACCATTATCTTCTGGAAGCGGCGCTCCAGCGCTCCGTCCTTCTCGATATGCTGGCGGTACTCATCCAGCGTGGTGGCACCGATGCACTGCAACTCGCCTCTGGCCAGTGCAGGTTTAAACATGTTGGAGGCGTCAAGCGAACCGGACGCGCCGCCAGCGCCAACGATGGTATGCAGCTCGTCGATAAATAAAATTACGTCCTTCGCCCGCTGCAGCTCGTTCATGATAGCCTTCATTCGCTCTTCGAACTGTCCCCGGTACTTGGTCCCCGCTACGACGGCACCTAGGTCCAGAGTCACGACACGTTTATTGTGCAGAATCCGCGGCACCTTCCTCTCGATGATTCGCACGGCAATTCCCTCGGCAATGGCAGTTTTGCCAACGCCAGGTTCGCCGATCAACACCGGGTTGTTTTTCTTCCGACGGCTCAGCACTTGCGCTACCCGCTGAATCTCATTGTCTCGGCCGATGATCGGGTCGAGTTCGCCTTTGCGTGCCAGTTCTGTCAGGTCACGGCCAAAATGGTCCAGAGCCGGGGTTTTGGATTTTTGTTGCGATACAGACTCTCTGCTGCTCGGGGCGCCACGCAGAATATTCTCGAGCTCTTCCCGAACGGTATCATAAGTCACGTCGAAACTGAAAAGCACTTGCGCCGCAACGCCATCCTTCTCTTTCACCAGCGCCAGCAGCAGGTGCTCTGTTCCAATAATGTCCGACTTATATTTCTCGGCTTCAACGTAAGCCATTTTCAGAATTTTCTCGGCACGTTTGGTAAACGGGATATTGCCAATCGTCATGGTTTCACCCGACGGCTTGACCGAATCTTCCACGGAGCGTTTGATCTCATCCAAATCGCATCCCAGATTTCTTAAGATCTCGACAGCGATGCCTTCGCCTTCTCGAATTAAGCCCAACAAAAGATGTTCGGTCCCGATATAATCATGGCCTAGTCTAAGCGCTTCTTCTCTGGAAAACTGAATTACCATTTGGACTCGACTAGAGAAATTGTTTTTCATCTTCGTGACTCCGTTTGATTTATCTACGACTGCTCTATTTATTCAACGACTAATTTCAGGCGATGCTTCCAATTAGTTTTCCATCCACAGGTTCTGACGAATAAATTCCGCCCGAACTATATCTCTTTCATCGGCATCCAAGCCCTTAGAATAAATCTTTTGCAGGTGAGCCGGCTGAATAAGAACCATGAGTTGATTGATAGCCACTCTGCTAATGTCTGAAATCATGCCAAGTTCCAACCCCAGTCGCAACAACGACAACAAATCCATCGCCTCGAGCGAACTCATGATTCGTGCGTGCCGCAAGACGCCCAGCGCGCGAAAAACAGCGTCTTCCACTTTCGTCTCTTTTTCCTTGAGCAACCTGGCTCTTGCCTCCCTTTCCAATTCCACAAGTTTGTTTGCTGTCCACCGCAGCCGCTCAACCACGCTCTTCTCAGTACGTCCCAGAGTCAACTGATTTGAAATTTGAAAAACATTGCCGATTGATTCCGTTCCCTCGCCATAAAAACCACGCACCGCGATTTCCGACGTCGGAAGTTGCTGAATCACCGACTGCGTCTCACTCCTGAAAGACAGCGCCGGCAGATGAACAAAAATCGAAACACGCAAACCTGTACCGAGATTGGTGGGGCACGCTGTCAAGTAGCCAAACCTGTCGGAATAACTGAATGTCAAACCTTCTTCCAGTTCATCGTCCACTTGACTTATTTTCTCCCATGCCCTATCAATGCGGAAGCCCGCTTCCAGACATTGGATCCTCAGATGGTCCTCCTCATTCACCATGATGCTCAAGCTCTCACGGCTGGCAATGATCAGCAGCGATGGGTAGGCATTCTCGATCAACTGCGGACTCGCCAACCTGCGTTCGACAAAATACTTGCAATCCCACTCCGAGAGTTTCTCAATGTCGACATAAGTTCCGTTCTTCAGGCTCTCACACTCCTGACACGTGCGCCTTACTTGCTGCAGAACTTCACGCAGTTCAGCATTTGATGCACGGTTCGGGAAACGATACCCTTTGAGGTTGCGGGCAAGCCGGATACGTGTAGAAATAATTATGTCCGAGTACTCATCCTCATCGGTCAACCAGCTGCCAAAATTCCACAGGAAATCATCAATGTCACTTCCTGATGCTTCAACCGCAGATGGGCCATTTCCCTCACATTGTGGCTGAATTCCGCTCATCGTAGGATTCCGTCGTTTTGTGATTCTTCCGGTTCCGCCCTTGCATCTTTGAGGATGTCTCTGAGTTCTGCCGCCCGTTCAAAATTTTCGTCCAGAATTGCCTTTTGTAGATTGCGCCTGATCCTCTCCAATTCCGTCGCATCTATGATGCGCCGCTGCGATTTTGGCCTGTTGCCAATGTGTTTGTTGCTGCCGTGAATTCGTCTCAGGGTGAAATTCAAATCGTGTTCAAAGGTTTGGTAGCAAATATCGCACCCGAACATTCCGGTTTTCTCAAACGAATTCCAGGTTGAGCCGCAGCACTCACATTTTTCCCCGGTTTTCTCAATTGCCTTCGAAAACAAGTCATCGCCGAGTAGTTCGGAGATAAAGTTGCCGAATATTTGCGGCAATGTCACCATCGGATTGTCAACGCCTTTGGCCTCGGCGCAAGCATGGCACAGGTTGATTTCGATTTTCTTCTGCTTGATCACGTGCGCGATTTTGATGGTAGCCGGATTTTTTTCACAGAGTTGGCACAGCATATTACACTATTTGATTTAACTGTTCTTTGATGATACGGCCATCCGAAATCTCGATGACCTTGTCCGCTTCTTCAGCCAACTCCCTGTTATGAGTCACGATAATAAACGTGCGGTTATGCTTCCGGCTTAAGTTCCAGAGCAGTTCGTGCAGTAACTGACTCGTGGCCTGATCCAGATTGCCGGAAGGCTCATCTGCGAGCACAAGTTTCGGATCCAGCATTAAGGCGCGGGCCACCGCCACTCTCTGCATTTCTCCCCCGGAAAGCTCACCGGGACGATGGCCCAGGCGGTGAGACAATCCCACTTCGTGCAACAGCGCCTGCGCCCGATTGACCAGTTCATCCTGCGTTTGGCCGCCGATCAGGCCCGGCATCATCACGTTTTCAAGCGCTGTGAATTCCGGCAGCAAATGATGAAACTGGAACACGAACCCGATGGTCCGGTTGCGAAAACGAGCAAGGCGTTTCTCGTCAAACTCAAATACGTTGGTATCATCAATTTCTATTGTTCCCCTGCTGGGACGATCCAGCGTTCCCAGAATATGAAGCAGCGTGCTCTTCCCCACTCCGGACGGGCCCGTGACAGCAACAATCTGCCCTTCCGTCACTTCCAGGTCTACGCCCTTCAGCACATGCACTTTGTTTTTGCCAAGCTGAAAAACCTTGTGCACGTTGCGCGCACGCAGAATGATGCGATTGCTACCCATGGTTACTCATAGCGAATCGCTTCGACAGGCTCAAGTTTCGCTGCTTTCCGGGCCGGGTACACAGTTGCCAAATAGCATAGTAGAATCGCCACAGTGGCGATAAGAAAAAAGTCGAGTCCTTTCATCAAAACGGGCAAAGCGCTGATGATATAGACATCAGGCGGTAAGGAAATAAACTCATACTTCAACTGCAGCCAGCAGACAACGAAGCCAATCACGCAGCCGAGCACCGTACCCACTACCCCGCCAAGCAATCCCTCAAAAATAAAGATTTTTCTAATCCCGGATTCATCGGCGCCCATTGATTTCAAGATACCAATCTCTTTCGTTTTTTCCAAGACAATCATGATGAGTGTGCTGACAATATTGAAGGCAGCCACAGTAATAATCAGGCTGAGGATGATAAACATGCCCCATTTTTCAAACTGCATCCAGGAGAACAGGTTCTTGTTCATCTGAAACCAGGTAACAGCTGCGTACGGATAGCCAAGAATGCCCCGGATTTCTGCCGCCACGGCGTCTGCATTGTTCAGATCATCGAGTTTGATTTCCAGGCCGGTTACCCGATCCTTCAACTCAAAAAGCCGCTGCGCTTCTTTGATGGAGACGTAGGCAAAAACGTCATCAAATTCGTAAATCCCGGTCTCAAAAAAACCGGTCACAGTGAATGTGCGGAGGTGCGGAATCGAGGTGAGCAGCGGCGAAATACCGCTCGGGCTCAGCACCTGAACCTTGTCGCCGAGATCCACGCCCAGCTTGTCTGCCAGGTAGGTG
>SMXE01000069.1 GCA_004357015.1 Caldithrix sp. | reverse complement strand
AGAACCCTGCAATAAGAAAAACAGCAATGAGTGTCCAAACTGCCATCGCCACGACATGAGAAATGATCTTCGCCGACTGGTGACTGGCAGGCGTTAAAGGCTGGTCCCTGTCGAACACTATGCGGGCGCGATAGCGAACGATGTTGCGACCGACGATCCTGACCGCATAACTTTCCCGCAGGTCGGCAGACACCGGGGAAGGTTTGCTAAAGGTGAGATCGTAAGTGAGAACCCTTTCGTCCTGAGTAGTGCTCTTGTTTGTCAGTTGAGTGACGGAGGTATCGACGTTGTGATTCTGCAGGAATAGTTTGGCTTCCGCCAGCGCTTCCGCCTCTTTGAAATTGGGTGGCCTTTTAAGCTCTGGGGCATCTTGTTCCAGGCGTACCAGGTTTCCTGCCAGGTCATATTTAACTTTGTAATAGACCGGTTGGTCATCGACCTCCTTGGTCTCTGTTTTACCAGACCAGGTCATGTCCCAGGAAGCGATGGGATAAAATGCGTCGGGCAATTGGTTGTTTAGATGGATCTCGGCATAGGTAAACAGATTGTCATTAAGCTTCAAGTCGATGTCCAGCGGCAGATCGAATTCTGCCAATTCCGAAGACTGATAGGCCTGCGTTGCCTTTTCGAGAATCGTCTGTTTGGAGACCGTTTGCCTGAGCAAGTCGCTGATCTTGCCGAGGTCGGAGCCCGTGATCAGCCAGAAGTAGCCAGCGATGGCAACACAGCCGAGCGCTGCCAGGAAGATGGTTTTTTTCTTGCTGCTGTTCAATTTATTCAGATAAGACTGGCCGAAAACAATGGCGCCTACATCTTTAATGTTGCCAGAAATTCGTCGAAGCTGCTTTGCCACTTGCCCACTGTTTTTTCGGGTCCGACGCATTTGACAAACCAGGGACCGGAGTTGGTTTCGATAACGGCCGCCAGCATCTTGAAGTTCGGTTTTTCGGTGGCGTTCTGTGACATCATGTTTTGCTTGAACAAAAAGGTGCCTGTGAGTTCTACAGTCGTCTGCTTGAGTCCGTTTACGGTCGATTGCTTGATATCTGCAACGTCGGCGCTCGAACGTCCGTCCGGCTGTTTAAATTGGCCGTACCAGCGCTGCAGGTTTGCCTGCGCACTGCCGCCTCCGGGGAAATGGAAAAGGACCACTGAGCCATCTTCTGTGTCATTTTCTGCACGGGGCAACGAAAATTGCGCCTTGCGCATCGGTGAGCTTGGGGACTCTTCGACCCAGCCGGCAGGCGCCTCCCAGGTCAAGCTGCCGGCTGATGAATCTGAACGCCGCGTTTCAGGTGTTTGTTCAGAGGATTGTCCGGAACAGGCTAACAAAAGAAAAGGCCATAAGAGAATGATATTTTTCATTTATCTCCCCTCCTGAGGCTAAGATTTATTGTGAACATACGTGATGATTATGATTAAGGTTCAAAAATGAATGTATGAGAATAAAGGAAAAAAGCAACTGTAGAGAGATAGCCTTTCAGGCTTGACAAGAAAGGAATAATTTGCTACCATAAAATTAAAGATGGTTTATGCGTTACTTGAAAACGTTCGCAGCCTTTACAACGTGGGTGCGATCTTCAGAACCGCCGACGGTGCCGGTGTTTCGCGGATTTTCCTGACCGGGATTACCGGCAAACCGCCACACCGTGAGATTCGGAAGGTGGCGCTTGGGGCCGAGGAAAACGTGCCGTGGGAGTATCATCGTGAGGCTGCGGTGGTGATCCGACAGTTGCGTGCCGAGAAGGTCAAGATCGTGGTGTTGGAAACCACGGGCGCCGCTGTTCTTTTCAATGAAGTGCACTATGAATCTCCACTGTGCCTGGTGGTTGGCAACGAATACCACGGCATTTCCAAAGAGACGCTGGCGCTTGCCGATGTGCACATCAGAATTCCGATGCGCGGAAGCAAGGTCTCCTTGAACGTAAGCGTGGCATTCGGAATTGCGGCATATGAAGTGGCTGGCAGATCGAATTTCATGGAGTAGAAAGAATGTCTTCTTTTTCAACTTTTTTAATGATTCTGATCGTGGTGCTGCTCGGAATTGCAGGATATTATTATCTTGACCGGATTGCACCGTTGCAAACCTCCTATGGCGAGGTGGAGCGGAAAAATCTGGAGTTGCTTTTTCAGGTGGAGCAACTTGAGCAGAGAAACGCGGTGCTGTCCAGGCGACTTGATGAAAAAGTGGTGGAACTCTCCGAAGCAAAGAACGAAGAAATTGAGCGGCTCAAGACCACCTACGACGATCTGATCGAAGGGCTTAAGGAGGAAATCAAAAAGGGGCAGATCACTATCACACGCATGGCCGACAAGTTGAATGTCAAAATCGTAGACAGTATCCTCTTTCCCTCCGGTAAGGCGGAAATCACTTCCCCCGGGATCAAAGTACTGCGGCAGGTGGGTGACATCCTTAAGAAAACAAGAAACAAACGCGTCCGGGTAGAAGGCCACACAGATAACGTTCCCATTCATCCGAAACTGCAGAACCGGTTTCCGACAAATTGGGAACTGTCTGCAGCGAGGGCGACAAATGTGGTTCGCTTCCTGCAAGAGGTAGTGGGAATCAACGCAGGTCATCTGGAAGTAGCTGGTCTTGGGCAAAATCATCCCGTATCGACCAACAAAACGCGCAAGGGCAGAATGCAGAACCGCCGGATTGAAATTCTGCTGTTGCCGGCTGAGTAGGGCAGAGCAAAGATTGCTGCCATAAAAGATTAGTCAGAATCAATATTCTCCGGACTTTAGATTTGATGGAATATCTGTTTCAGAGCCTCATTATTTTGTTCTTTGTTTTTCTCAACGGCTTTTTTGTCGCGGCAGAATTTGCCATTATAAAGGTACGCTCGTCTCAGATCGAACAACGACTCCGCGAGGAGGGTGGCCTGGCGGCGCGGCTGACAGGTCGAATTCTGGACAATCTCGATGCGTACCTCTCAGCCTGTCAGGTCGGAATTACATTTGCCAGTCTGGCGCTGGGCTGGATCGGCGAGCCGTTTGTGTCGCGCGGGCTTCGGCCGGTGTTGTCAGAATTGGGCATTCAATCCGAACCCGCGTTACACACAGTTTCGTTCACGATTGCTTTTGCCATCATCACCTACCTGCACATCGTACTGGGCGAGATGGCGCCCAAATCGGTTTCCATCCGGCTGGCCGAAAAGACAGCGCTTCGCGTCGCGATTCCGCTGCACATTTTCTACCGGATTTTTAGACCGTTTATCACGCTGTTGAACCAGTCGGCTTTGTTGCTGGTGAAGCTTTTTGGCATCGACCCGAAAGCGGACACCGAGACGGCCCACTCCGAAGAGGAGTTGAAACTTATCTTCGCGCATTCGAAACGCAGTGGCTACCTGACCGGACGCGAAGTGGAAATCATGGAGAACGTACTGGCGCTGCACGACAAGATGGCCAAGCAAATCATGATTCCGCGCACGGCGACAGTTTACCTTTCCACCACCAATACATTTTCAGAAAACCTAAAGATTACACAGGATTACCAGCACACGCGCTACCCGCTTTGTGAAGGTGATCTGGATCACGTCATCGGCATGGTGCATATCAAGGACGTGCTGGCAGCAACCGCGCGTGGTGAGCGCGGGCTGAAAATGGTCAACCTTAAACGCGATGTCATATTCTATCCGGAAACCATCACGCTGGACGCGCTTATCCGCGAGTTTCAGCGCACCAAGCTGCACATGGCTGTCCTCATCGATGAGTACGGCGGCACTACCGGCATCGTGACGCTGGAGGATGTGCTGGAAGAACTGGTGGGTGAGATCTACGACGAGTTTGACCAGCCCGTGACGTTCATCCGGCAGGTCGGCCGGCAGGAGTACATCATCGACGGCCTGTGCCCGGTGCAGATGTGTGAAGAACGGTTCAAGATAAAATTTCCCGAGTTTGATGTGGAGACCATTGCCGGCGTCGTTTTTAGCCTGGCTGGCCACATCCCCAAACCCGGCCACAAACTGGAATTCGAAGATGGCGCTTTTATCGTCGAAGCTGTCGATCGGCAGCGTATCGCCAAAGTCCGCCTGATTTTGCAGAACGAGGAATCGAAGTTGCCGGCAGAGTAGAGTTCGCCAGACGCATGCTAACGTTCAAAACTTCCTATAGGTGTCGCAGGCTGTCTAACAACAAAAGCCTGATGGAATCAAATCCACAAGGCTTTTGTTTAGCTCAGCCTATCTGCTTGTCAAGCATAAAGGTGCAAAATTTTGCTAAGTCCAGCGCCTTTCATCTGAGGCAATGGATTTCTTGGAGCATTAGATTGACGGATCGTGGTATCTCAATCTCCCATTTTCCATCATCCATCTTCCAGCCTCTATCTGCCATCTGCAACTTTGCACTTCTCATTTTTCAGTTTGCCCTCTTGTACTTGCGGCTTCAGCGCGCCGGCTTACTCATAGTAAAGGTATTTCCGCCAGTAGTGATTGTCGCGTGCCTTGATGCGAACGAGATGCAGATAAAAGTAGCTGCTCAGCGGTCTCGGCTTGTTGATAAGAGCCATATTCGCTTCTTTCGGCGTGCGGTCGCTCTTCTTGGTATTGCAGCGGCGGCAACAGGTGACCAGGTTTTCCCAGACGCTTTTGCCGCCGCGCGATTGTGGCAAAATGTGGTCGAGCGTCAACTTGTTGTGTACGTCCATTTTGCCGCAGTACTGGCATGTGTGGCTGTCGCGCAGGAAAATGTGTCCCTTAGAGTATGCGCGCTTGCGGTAAGGAATCTGGATGTAACGCACCAGCCGGATAACAGCCGGAACAGGGAAGACCACGGAGGGTGATCGCAGGACGTGCGGCGTATCCTGCTCACTGCTCGCTGCGCCCTTCACGATCAAAATAATCGCCCGCCGCGCATCGCAAATGTGAATGGGCTCATAACTTGCGTTGAGTACCAGAACTTGTGAGTACACCGCTACCACCTTACTTTTTGAAGCTATTTAACAATGTCGACTCTGAAAGTGTTCCCTTTGTGCCGCTATGTTTGGTTTGATTGGTATGGAAAGCCGCGAAAACGAAGGCTGACGGACAAATCGTGCGTTGTTTTTACTAAATTTAATGATTTGACCCGTTCTTGTCAAGGACTTCTTTTCGCTTGCAATTTTAGCCCGAACATTGTAAACTATGTGTCTTTTTCTAAGACCCGCATGGGGCTGTGGTGCTTGGAATACTAGAGAGAATAACCGGATGAGGCAAGCGAAGAGATTGATTGATTTAAGAAGCGACACGGTCACGCGTCCGTGCGATGGCATGCGTAAAGCCATGGCCCAGGCCGAGGTGGGAGATGATGTGTTTGGCGAAGACCCGACCGTGAATTCACTGCAGGAGCGGCTTGCCGAAATGTTTGGCGCCGAGGCGGCTTTGTTCGTTCCCAGCGGAACCATGGGCAATGAGATCTGCATCAAGGTGCACACGCAGCCCGGGGACGAAGTTGTCTGCGAGTCCGGCTGTCACATCTTAAACTACGAGTCGGGCGCTGCCGCTTTTCTTTCCGGCGTGCAGATGCGCAGCATTCAGGGGACGCGTGGGGCGATCACGCGCGAGCAGGTGGAAACGGCCATTCAGCCGCCGTTGTACTTCTTGCCAAAAACCACGGTCATTGCTGTTGAGAACACTCACAACAGCGCCGGCGGCACGGTTTTTCCCATCGACGTTCTGGCCGATTTGCACATGCTTGCACAGGAGCGCGGGTTGAAGCTACATCTGGATGGCGCTCGAATCTGGAATGCTTCGGCGGCCACCGGAATTCCGCTGCAGGATTATGTTGGCTACTGTGATTCTATTTCAGTCTGCTTTTCTAAAGGACTTGGTGCGCCCATTGGGTCTGCCATTGCTGGAACGAAGGAATTTGTGCAGGAGGCGCACCGCTTGCGCAAACTGTTTGGTGGCGGCATGCGGCAGGTGGGCATTTTGGCGTCGGCGGTTCTGTACGCACTGGAAAACAATTTATCGCGGCTGCCGGAGGATCACGCCAACGCGCGACTTTTGGCAGAGCGTCTTGCTGAGTTGCCGGGCATCGAAGTCGATCTCGATACGGTGCAAACCAATATCGTAATTTTCGATATTGCAGAGAGTGGTCGCACCGTTTCAGAGCTTCTGGAGGCGCTCAAGGACGCGGGCGTTCTGGTGGTTCCTTTTGGGCCTACCAGACTGCGGGCCGTAACGCATCTCGATGTCAGCCGGGAAGATGTTGAATTCGCTGCCGGCATATTCAGCAAGATTGTTCGTGGTACACACTAACGTCCGGATCGGAGTAAATAATTGAGAATCATTCTTGTTGGCGGCGGTGAAGTCGGTTTTCATCTCTCTAAAATTCTTTCGCGTGAAGGCCACCAGGTGGTGCTGGTTGAGCCGGACAAAGAAAAAATCATGCGGGCTGAAGAGTCGTTGGACATCATGGTCATCGAAGGCAGTGGATCGAGCGTTCGCACCCTGATGAATGCCGGCATAGAGCAAACCGACCTGGTGATTGCGGTTTCCGCCAGCGATGAAGTGAACATCTTGGCATGCATGCTGGCCGAGAAATTCGGCGTGGCAAAAAAAATCGCGCGCATCAGAAATGAAGAGTATACCCACGAGGACGCCGTCCTGACGCCCAAACAGCTCGGAATTGACCTGATTATCAATCCGGAATTGGAGACTGCAAACGAAATTGTCTGGTTGATTCGGCGCTCCGCTGCCACAGACGTGATCGAATTTGCCGATGGCGCCATTCAATTGATGGGGCTGCGGCTGGATTCCAAAGCGAAAATTATTGGGAAAAAGCTGCATGAGGTCAGCATGGGCATGACGGATCTCACGTTTCGCACGGTGGCGATTTTCCGAAACGGCCGCACCATTATCCCGACAGGGGAGGATTATTTTCATGTCCGAGACCAGATCTTCGTGGTGTCGAAGACGGAATCAGTGCCGGACCTGCTTGAGATTTGCGGCAAGGCCGATGAGCATCTCGAGAAAATTATGATTCTGGGCGGCGGCAAAGTCGGTCGTCTGGTGGCGAAAGAGTTAGAGCAAGATAAGCAATTTGATATCAAACTGGTGGAGTCCAGCGCTTCTAAGTCGCAGTTTGCGGCCGAGCAGCTACAGCGGACACTCGTGATCCGGGGGGACGGCACGGACGTAGATTTGCTTGCGTCCGAAGGGATTCTGGATATGGACGCGTTCGTTTCCGTTACCGACGATGAGGAGTCGAACATTATCACCTCACTGCTTGCCAAACATCTGGGCGTCCGCCGCACCATCACCATGGTGACGCAGGCCAATTATATTCCGCTGATGAGTTCCATCGGGCTCGATGCCGCGGTGGATAAGCGCATGATCACAGCCAACGCCATCGCGCGGTTCATCCACCGCGGCGAGGTGGTCTCGGTTGCCAGGCTGCGAGGCATCGATGCTGAGGCCGTCGAACTCGTGGCGCACAAAGGGTCTAAAGTTACCAAAAAGCCTTTACGCAAACTTAAATTCCCCAGCAGCGCTATTATTGGAGCAGTGACGCGAAACGGCGAGGTTTTCGTTCCCGTGGGCGAAACGCAAATTCAAGCGGAGGACAAAGTTGTGGTGTTTGCCCTGCCGACAGCGATCTCCGACGCGGAAAAAATGTTCGAGTAATGGATATTAAGGCAGTCCTTCATGCATTGGGTGCTTTGCTCGTCTGCATTGGCGCCTCTCTTCTCATTCCCATTTTTGTCTCTGTTTATTATGATGAGGGTGATCTGTATGCCTTTGTGATTTCGCTTGTCATCATTCTGATCGCGGGGCTGGCGATGTGGCGGTTCACGCCACGCGACCGCGAACTGGGCATCCGGGAAGGGTTTGGCGTCGTGACCTTTGGCTGGATTCTTATGGCTGCGTTTGGCGCGTTGCCCTTTATTTTTGCCACTGAGCAGCTTACGTACACAGATGCGTTTTTTGAAACCATGTCGGGCTTCACCACCACCGGCGCCACCATTCTGGATGACGTCGAAAGCCTGACGCACGCGCTCTTGTTCTGGCGCAGTTTCACGCACTGGCTGGGCGGCATGGGCATCATCGTGCTGTCGCTTGCCATCCTGCCGATGCTCGGCGTAGGCGGGATGCAGCTTTTCAAAGCAGAAGCGCCAGGTCCATCGGTGGACAAACTCAAGCCGCGTATTCAGGACACAGCCAAGATTCTGTGGGGCGTTTATGTTCTGCTCACGATTGTGGAAGCCGTTTTGCTGAAACTGGGAGGGATGACAATATTCGACGCGCTTTGCCACACATTCGGCACACTTGCCACCGGCGGATTTTCTACAAAAAATGCGGGAATTATGCACTACAATAATGCGTATATTCAATATGTTATTACGATTTTCATGATATTGGCCGGGACAAATTTTGCGTTGCATTATCGTGCGTTGCGGGGCCGGGTTGATGTTTATCACAAGAATGCCGAGTTT
>SMXE01000068.1 GCA_004357015.1 Caldithrix sp. | reverse complement strand
TTCAAAGTGGTCCGTATTATCGACGGATACCCAGTTCCTGAATCAGAGACCTGTACCGCGTGATGTTCTTCTTTGCCAGATAATCCAGCAACCTTCTTCTCTTGCCCACCATTTTCAGTAAGCCACGCCTTGAATGATGATCCTTTTTGTGCTTGCTGAAGTGGGGCGTCAACTGATTGATGTTTTCCGTCAGCAACGCGATCTGAACATCTGTTTTCCCTGAGTCGTTTTCGCTGCTGCCGTACTTCGTAATGATTTGGTTCTTTTGTTCCTTTGTTAATGCCATCAGGTCTCCTCTACATTACATGTGAAAATATTTCAAGACACTTTTCTTTATCATGATCTAACTGTTCAACCAACATGGTAGAGCTATCAAAACGAATTTCATCCCTAAGCCGGGTGACAAACTTGATTTGAATCTCCTGGCCGTACACGTCTTCCTCAAAGTCAAATATGTGTACTTCCAGCGTGGGAGCCGCGCCATTGAACGTGGGACGCACCCCGATGTTCATCATCCCGTTAAGACGCTGGCCACCAACTTGCACATGAACGGCGTAAACTCCGGTGCCGGGTATCAGCTTTTCCTGGCGCGTTACGGTAATGTTGGCAGTGGGATAATTCAAATTCTTGCCACGCCCGTCGCCGTGCGTAACCATTCCGTTCAAAACGTAATGTCGGCCCAATACCAGGCGCGCTTTTTCAACGTCCCCGGTTTCCAAGTAGCTCCTAATCGACGAACTGTTAACATCACCAAGCTTGTTTTTATATTTAGGTAACTCCGTAACTGCGAAGTCGAGTTTCTTTGCAATCTCCTTCGCAGTTGCTACACT
Organism: Caldithrix sp.; assembly: GCA_004357015.1. Taxonomy (GTDB): domain Bacteria; phylum Zhuqueibacterota; class Zhuqueibacteria; order Oceanimicrobiales; family Oceanimicrobiaceae; genus CR04bin15. The sequence goes on along the minus strand of SMXE01000068.1, from coordinate 6,937 downwards.
GCCTTTTCGATCCCGGCCAAAGCCATGATCGTAACCGATGACAATTTCCTTGAAACCGATTTTCTCAAAAAGCAGGTTTTTTAAAAATTCCTCCGAAGACGTTCTTGAAAAATCCCGTGTGAATTTAAGCACAACCACGCGGTCCAAACCCAATTCTTCCAGAATTACCAGTTTTTCATCGAGGGTTGTTAAAATGGAAATTGTCGCTGCTGCAGGCGGGTTCAGAACCAATTTCGGATGGGGATCAAAGGTAACAAGTGTAGCCGCTGCACCGCCCCGGTGCGCGCGTTCCAGCAATGAATTGATGACAAAAACATGTCCAAGGTGAACACCGTCGAATGTCCCGACAGTAATAACTGCATTTTTCTCTTTCTGTACACTCTCAAGTTCTCGGAAAACTTCCATCGACTTCTGCTATCGCTGCCTGTAGTATGTTGTGAATTCTTCAATTGTCATGGCATCCGCCAGCCGATAAGAGCCGATGCGGCTGCGTACGAGAGCCTTCAGGTACGCCCCGCATCCTAATCTCTCGCCTATGTCATGCGCGAGTGCCCGTACGTAAGTTCCTCTGGAGCAAACCACGCGCACCGTCACCGACGGGATCTCCATGTTGAGCACATCCAATCGATAAATGTTGATCTTCCGCGGCCTGCGCTCAACCGTAATGCCCTTGCGTGCAAGTTCATACAACCGTTGGCCATTGATCTTTAGCGCAGAATACATGGGTGGCGTTTGCAAGGTTTCTCCTTCAAACTGGGCGCATACATCCTGTATTTCTGTCTCAGTTAACTGGCCGACTTCAGTTTCCGATAGAATTTTTCCCGTACGGTCAAACGAATCCGTGGTTTTCCCAAGTTCGAGTTCGGCTACGTACTCCTTTTCCAGTTGCATCAGATCCTCCACCTGCTTGGTGGCACGACCCGTACAGACCAGCAAGACGCCTGTGGCAAAAGGATCCAGCGTACCGGCATGCCCGACCTTCTTTACACGGATCGTGCTGCGAATCTTCTTAACGACATCAAAGGAGGTCCAGCCTTCGGGCTTATTGATATTCAGAACCTTGCCGTTTTCGAATTCAGCATGTGCTTTTGTAAAGGGTTGTGAAAAGGCAACGGTCTGCAATCAGCTGTCCTCACGATGAATTTTTTCGAGGAGCACTTCAATGCTCTGCGCGTACCGGACCGAGTCATCATGCACAAATATGAGTTCCGGGATGGAGCGCAGATCGAGACGATGCCCTAATTCGCTGCGGATAAAGTTCTTTGCACGGGTAAGTCCATTGATAGAATCTTCAACGGAACTCTCTTTGCCAAGAATGCTGACGTAGATCTTAGCAAACTTAAGATCTTTGCTCAACATCACCTGCGACACGTTGACCATCCCGACCAAAGGATCCTTGAGATCTCTGCTCATTATGTGGTTGATCTCATGCCGCAGGAGTTCAGCCACTCTTCGCCATCGCTTAATATCTGCCATTTGCCACTGCCTTAGAACAACTCCACCGAATGTTCGAGTATCTCTATGCGTGAGTCGCTTTCGATAAGCTTGAGAATCTCACCAATTACACGATCGACAAATCGATGCTCGTTGGTGACCATCGCGATCCCAAGAGAGATCCTCTGCCATTTTTCGTAGTTGTCCACCTCGGCCACAGACACGTTAAACTTATTCCGTATTCTCTGTTTCAGGCTGGTCAATGCGCGCCGTTTCGTCTTTAGCGAATCGCTTTCCGGGACAAAGACTTCCACCCTGCAGATGCCCACGACCATTCTAAGATCAGGCCTCTAATTTTCTCGCTGTTTCAATTTTGCGGTAGGTCTCAATCACGTCTCCAACCTTGATATCATCGAAACCGTCGAGACAGATGCCGCATTCGAAATTCGACTGAACCTCACGCACGTCCTCCTTGAAACGCTTCAATGTGCTGATTTTCGTCTCATATAGAAGCTTGTCATCCCGATAAATTCTGGCAAAATCGCTTCGGGACGCTTTGCCGGAAACAACGAAACTCCCCGCGATGGTACCGACTTTGGGCACCTTAAATGTTTCGCGCACTTCGATTGTTGAGGTCAACTCATCGGTGATTTCCGGATCCAGCATTCCTTCCAGAGCGGCTCTGATATCTTCTGCCACCGCATAGATGACATCGTAGAGCCTGATATCGATTTCTTCTTTTTTTGCCAGCTCGCGAGCCTGCACCGTCGGCCTGACGTTGAAGCCGATAATGATGGCCTTGGAGGCGGAGGCCAGCAGCACGTCTGACTCGGAAATGCCACCCACGGCCTTGTGGATGACCTTAACGCTCACTTCGGTATTGGACACTTTCATGAGGACGTCCGTCAGCGCCTCGTTCGAACCGTCAACGTCGGCCTTCAGAACAATGTTGAGTTCTTTCACGCGGCCTTCTTTGATCTCTTTGCCGATTTGGTCAAGTGTGATAGCGTGACTGCGGCGGAAATCCTGTTCGCGCTTTAGCTGCTTCCTCTTTCTGCTGATCTCGCGAACTTCGCTCTCCGTATCCATGACGATGAAGGTGTCGCCTGCCTGCGGTACGCCGTCGAATCCGATGACCTGAACAGGTGCGGCTGGCAGCGCGGCTTTGACTTTATGGTTTCGTTCGTCATACAGTGCACGTACTTTGCCACTGAAATTGCCTGCGACAAACAAGTCCCCAACCTTCAATGTACCTGTCTCCACCAGCACGGTCGCCACAGCGCCCTTGCCTTTGTCAAGTTTCGACTCGATAACAACGCCGCGCGCTGTCCGATCAGGATTCGCCTTCAGTTCAAGAATTTCAGCTTCGAGCAGAATCAACTCCATGAGTCGGTCGATGTTCTGGCCGGTTTTTGCGGAGATTTCTGCGGTCTGATATTTTCCGCCCCACTCTTCGACGAGGATGTTTTGATCGCCTAGCTGCTTCTTTATCATTTCCGGGTTCGCATTAGGCTTATCCACCTTGTTTATCGCCACCACAAGCGGTACGCCTGCGGCAAGAGCATGGTTAATCGCTTCCACCGTTTGCGGTTGCACACCGTCATCGGCAGCCACGACCAAAACAACAAGGTCAGTGATCTGGGCGCCGCGGGCACGCATGGCCGTAAATGCTTCGTGACCCGGCGTGTCGAGGAAAGTTATCTCCTTACCGTTAAAACTGACTTCATAAGCGCCGATATGCTGCGTAATACCGCCAGCCTCGCCAGAAATGATGTTACTTTTTCGGATGAAGTCTAGTAGTGAGGTTTTGCCGTGGTCAACGTGTCCCATGATTGTTACAACTGGGGGACGGTGAACGGCCGCTTCTCTATCTGCCTCTGTTTCTTCGTACTTGTCGATAAGCTCTGCCCCGTACTCCTCTATCTTCTCAACCTCATACTCAAACTCATCCGCCACTGCTTCAATAGCGTCCATATCAAGACGCTGGTTGATGGAAACCATCAAACCAAGTTCGAGACACTTAGTGAGTACTTCACCCGCCCCTACATCCAGTATATCTGCCAGCTCGGCCACAGATACGAATTCGCTTACCTTTATAATATTGACATCCTCTTCAAACTCATCGCCGTCGCCGGCTTTGCTCCTCTTGCGACGCCGTTTGCTTTTAACTTCTCCGATCTTAGCCAGGGTCTGCCGAATGTTCGCCTGAATTTCCTCCTCGCTAATTCTACGCTTTTTCTTCTTTTTGCCTTTTCGCTTTTGTTTGTCATTGCCAGTGGTTGTTGCGGTACCGGCCGTGGGTTTCTCAGCATCTTTCTTCTCAGTCCCGGCCTTTGCTTCGACAGGCGCTGCATCTTCTGTGATTGCGGCTGCTTCTTGTTCCTCACCGACCTGCTCAATTGCAGAATCTTTGTCTGCAATTTCGGCTTCCCCGACCTTTTTGGTTCTTGTCTTCTTAGTTTCTTTTACTCCAGAAGCTTGTGCGGCAGCTTTTTCTTTCTCCTCGATCTCCTTTTTCGCCTTTGAGATCATTTCAACAACGGACAACCCTTCCTGAGTCTCCTTTTCAGCGGCTTCTTGGGCGGCAGCTTTGGCTTCCTCTTGCAGCCTCTGCTTTTCTTCTTGGAGCTCCTTAGTCTTCCTCAGGCGCTGCGGACGCTCCTCAGCGAGTTGAGTCGCGAAACGAATCCGTTCTTCAAGTTCCATTTTTGCCTTGTTGCGACGGAGTTCTTCTAACATCTGGCGTTCTTTGATCTGCTGCCGCAGGTCAGAGGAGCCTTCTGCTGGGGTGGCTTCACTTTTGTACATATTGCAGATTTTCTCATACAACTCATTGGAAACCGAGCTCATTTGAGTACGGATCGATTTATCCATCTTGCCGAGGAAATCAATGACCGCCTCATTGGAAAGACTGAGTTCTCGCGCTACCTGAAAAACTCTTCGTTTTTTGCCCAAATCCGTTTGCTCCACGTTTATTATTTTTTCCATCCTCAATTCAAACGTTAACCAGATCGAAAATTTTGGACGCTGTTTTCTCGCCAACGCCGGGAAGTTTCATCAGGCCATCGACACCCGCTGCCCTCACTTCGCTCACCGTGCTAAACCCACCCGCAGATAGTTTTTTCAGCAGGCCGGCGGTCAAACCCGAAACTTCACTCAGCGCTTCTGCCTTTTTGTCGCCGCTCTCGGCAACCGCTTCTGGCTCGCCATCATCGCCACCCGTCAATTGGATTTCCATGATCTGCTTGTACTCCGATTCCTTGATTATTTCAATCTCGAAGCCGGATAAACGTGACGCCAGGCGCCGGTTTTGCCCGCCCCTGCCAATGGCTAACGAAATCTGATCATCGGAGAGCACAGCGATCGCTTTCTTTTTGTTCCGATCAACGATGACCTTGTAAACTTTCGCCGGACTCAGCGACCTTGAAATGAAGATGCCGGCATCCATGTGCCAGTTTATCACATCGATCTTCTCATTATTAAGTTCTTTGCTAATGGACTGAATCCGGATGCCTTTCATGCCCACGCACGCACCCAAAGCGTCGATCCGCTTGTCATTGGAAACCACGGCAATCTTTGCCCTTTCTCCGGGCTCTCTCGCCACGCTTTTGATTTCGATAATACCATCGTAGATTTCCGGCACTTCCAACTCAAACAGTCGCATGAGAATCTTCGGGTCAGATCGAGATACAATGATTTCGAGACCCCTGCTGCTCTTTTCGACAGACTTGACGATTGCTCTAACATTGTCGCCACGGCGGTACCGCTCATTATGAATCTGCTCGTTGCGTCTTAGAATGACCTCGGTTTTATCGATGTTCAGATAAATTTCGTTACGGTTGATCTGACGCACGTCGCCAACCAGGATTTCACCGATCCGCCTACTGTATTCTTCGTAAAGAATATCCCGTTCAGCATCCTTAAGCTTCTGGTTGAGGTTTTGCTTCGCCGAAACGATCAGCCGCCGGCCGAAGCTTTTTGGATCCACGATCTCGATGAACTCGTCGCCAATTTCAAGATCGGGCTCAACACGGCGCGCCGATACGAGGTCGATTTCAGCAACCTCATCCTCTATTTCCTCAACGATGATCTTGTTTTGATATATCTCGATTTCGCCTTTATCCATGCTTACGAAGATCTCAAAATTGTCTGCCTTGCCGTACTTCTTCTTAATGATCGACAAAATCGTACTTTCCAGGATTTCGCCCAGTAACTCCCTTTCAATGTTCTTTTCCTTGGCGATTTGCGAAAAGGCTTCTACGATTTCGCTTTTCATCTTGATCTACTTACCTCCTGTTATTATGGCTGTTACCATGGCGGATTGAGCTTACCATGCTTAATTCTCGAAATTGGAATATCGCGCGTTTCCTTCTTGCCCTTTATGGCGATTGTGCTGTCACTTACATCGATGACGATCCCGCAAAACCACGCTGGCTTTTCCTCGTCAATCAAAATCTCAACCTCTTTGTTCAGATTCCTCCTAAAGTCCCGCGCTGTTCGCAACGGCCGGGTGATTCCGGGTGAAGAAACCTGCAATGTGTATTTGCCCGAAATTAAATCCTCAATATCAAGGTGATCGGAAATAAGCCGGCTCACCACGCTACACTTGTCCAGCGTAACTCCTGCTTCTCCATCGATGAAAACCTTGAGGATTTGACTGCCCTCCCTCCCCTTTAATTCCAACTCTACCAACTCCATATTTTCTGCATCGAGTATGGGCTGAATGATCGTTTCCAACCGCGTGGCTAAATCCATAATGTCAACTTAAATTGGTACACAACAAAAAAGTGGGTCATATGACCCACTTTCAGCAACGAAGATAACAAAAATATCCAATTTATGCAAGCAAATTCTGCCAGTACGGCAAAATTGAACAAGACTAAGAGAGCAATTCTGCGAGCAGTACTTCGGCGTCGGATTTAAGACTGGAGTTCGAGTGGTTTTCGATGATCTGGTTGAGCAATCTTCTGGCTTCTTCACTCTCGCCTGCAAGTGCATAACAGCGCGCAGCGTCGTATAGATTTTGCGGCACGACGAAGGTCTCATTGTACCTCTTGACCGCTTCCTCGTACATCTTAGCGGCGACTGGGTAGTTTTTCTGTTGTTCGAGGCAGGCCGCCACACCTGACATGGCCGACGAAAGCAAAATATCATCGCTGCCTTTCCTCAGAAACTGCTGGTAAAGCCGCTCGGCATCCACATAGTTTTTCAACTCGTAATATGCGTTTGCGAGATAGAAAAGCCCCTCATTGCTGCCTTTGCTGCCGTCGTAATTCTCCACCAAATCCTTCAAAATCGGAATTGCCTTGGCATAGTCATTTTCGAAATAGGCCAGTTTCGCCTTGGTCAACTCCACCACTGCACTGGCTTCTTTTTCAGCTTGCTTTTTTGAATAGATGAAGCCAGCAAGAGTGATGAGCACAGCCGCCCCGATTCCATACATGATCGCCCGGCTGTTTTGTTTCAAATAGTCCTGCGCCTTAAAATAAAACGTTACAAACTT
>SMXE01000067.1 GCA_004357015.1 Caldithrix sp. | reverse complement strand
CATTACCATCGATTCCGACCCTGAGCAGGAGTGGCTTGAGACCGAGTTGAAATTTGATGCCCTGCGGAAATTCCTAAGCAGCGATATTTATGAAGTAGCTTTAGAGGGAGGAGCCGCCAGCAAGGTCCTCTGTTATGACTAAATTTAAGCAGAGCGTGGTTAATATTCCCGAAATTTGTGCTCAAAAGGGTGTTCGAAACGTTATCATTTCCCCCGGTTCTCGCTCAGCACCCCTGACCTTGGCTTTCCTGCGACACCCTGGAATTACCTGCCGGACAATTGTAGATGAGCGCTCCGCGGCATTCGTTGCGCTGGGTTTGGCGCAGCAGATCGAAGCTCCCGTTGCGCTCATCTGTACTTCAGGCACGGCCGCACTGAATTACGCGCCGGCGGTTGCTGAAGCGTTCTACCAGCAAATTCCGCTGCTCGTCTTGACTGCGGACCGGCCGCCTGAGTGGATTGGCCAGAATGATGGCCAGACCATTGTTCAGCAACAGTTGTTTGCGCCGCACTGCCGTGCCGCATTGGAACTGCCGGTGGATGACTCGCATTCCGACGCCCGCTGGCATTCGGAGCGCATCGTTTCGGAAGCGATCAATCGCACGCAATGGCCTGTTCCCGGTCCCGTACACATCAACGTTCCATTGCGCGAACCGCTCTATCCGGCTCAGGAGTTGACGTACGAGACAGATGTCAAAACCATTTCGCTGGTGCAGCCGCAGGCCTTTCTGGCCGTAGCCACATGGCAAGCGCTTCTTTCTGAATGGACCGAGACCCGAAAAAAGCTGATCGTCGCCGGACTCGCCAGACCAAATGAAAGCCTCAATAAAACGCTGGCGACCCTGCAGAAAGGTGGCGATTGCGTTCTTATTGCCGATGTCGTTTCGAATTGTCACAATTGTCATCCGGTGCAGCATGCCGACATGATTCTGGGCACGAGCGCCGAGAGCCTGCAGTGTGACCTCATGCCGGACTTGCTGGTGACCTTTGGCGGCGCCGTCGTCTCAAAGAACCTCAAACTGCTGTTGAGAAAGTACAAGCCGAGGCGCCATTGGCAGGTTCAGTTGGACAGCGCATGTGTGGACACTTTTCAATCGTTGACGCACATCCTGCCGGTCACGCCGGAGTACTTTTTTGACACGCTTCAAAAAAGAGTTCCGGACGGGCGAGCACAGGACCACGAATATTTTTCACGCTGGCAAGAAATGGCGAACCGGGCGCAACGGACGCTGGATGCTTTCCTCGGGCATGCGCCCCACTGCGAACTACTGACAATGGCTGCGGTGCTGACGCAGTTGCCGCCAGAGAGTTGTCTGCAGCTTGGCAATAGCTCAATCGTCCGGTTAGCGAATCTGGTTTCGCTTGCGGCAACAGAGGGGCTGAGTGTAAACTCGAATCGTGGTACCAGCGGCATCGACGGCACGGTGAGCACGGCTGTCGGAGCGGCATTGGCAACCGACAGCATCACAACGCTCATCACTGGAGACCTGGCGTTCTTTTACGACCGAAACGCATTGTGGAATCGCTACGTGCCGCCGAATTTGCGGGTTGTCGTTTTCAATAATGGCGGCGGAGGTATTTTCCGGATTCTGGATGGCAGCAGCACTTTACCTGAGTTAGCGCCGCATTTTGAAGTAGAGCATGATCTGCGGGCCAAAAACGTTGCCAGAGACCACGGCCTGCAGTACCGGTACTGCGATTCTGCAGAAGCGCTCGTAGGCGCCCTGCCCGAGTTTTTTGCGCCAGGCAACCGCGCCGCTTTGCTTGAAGTGGGCTTTGACAAGAAGGTAAATGCTGACGCTTTTATGAAATTCAGATCTATGATGAGGGAGATTAAATGAGTCAGAACAAAGTGGAGTGGGTGTCCCTGAAGAAATTTGAGGACATCCTTTTTCAATTTTATGACGGCATCGCGAAGATCAGCATCAATCGGCCGGAGGTGCACAATGCCTTCAGACCGGAGACCGTGTTCGAGCTGTCGGAAGCGCTTGAGTTGGCGCGGCAGAATCTCGATGTCGGTGTCGTCATCCTGACCGGCGAAGGCGGCCGGGCTTTTTGCAGCGGCGGCGACCAGAAAGTGCGTGATGTTGGCGGCTACGTTGGCGCGGACGGCGTGCCACGTCTCAATATTCTCGATGTGCAGAAGCAGATCCGCTCCATGCCGAAACCGGTTATTGCCATGGTTGCCGGTTGGGCCATCGGCGGCGGCCAAGTGCTGCACGTGGTCTGTGATCTGACCATCGCTGCCGAGAACGCGCGTTTTGGTCAGACCGGCCCGAGAGTCGGCAGCTTCGATGGCGGTTTCGGGTCATCCTACCTGGCCCGGATCGTCGGTCAAAAGAAGGCGCGCGAAATCTGGTATTTATGTGACGAGTACGATGCGCAGGAAGCCCTGCAAATGGGCCTGGTAAACAAGGTCGTCCCGCTGGAAAAGCTGGAGGACACAACAATTGAGTGGTGCCAAAAAATTCTGGAAAAGAGCCCCATGGCCATTCGCTTGCTGAAATCCGCCTTCAACGCTGAGCTCGACGGGCAGGCCGGCATTCAGGAGCTGGCAGGAAACTCGACTCTGCTGTACTATCTCTCCGAAGAGGCCAACGAGGGCCGGCGCGCCTACGTGGAAAAAAGAAAACCTGATTTTTCCAAGTTTAAGAGATACCCATGAGTCGAATCCGGATTTGGCTGTCTGCCTTTCGACTGCGCACGTTGCCGCTGGCCACGGCGAGCATCGCATTGGGCAGTTTCTTGGCAGCAGCGCAAGGCGCTTTCTCCTGGCGGATCGCGCTGCTCTGCTTTTTGACCGCGGTGTTGTTGCAGGTTTTGTCGAACCTGGCCAACGACTTCGGCGACAGCGTTCACGGGGCTGACAGCACGCGGCGCGCAGGACCGCTAAGGGCGACGCAGTCGGGCAGCATTTCCGCCGGCGCCATGCGCAGCGCCGTCGTGGTGTTTGTCGGATTGTGCCTCGCATTTGGATACTGGCTCATCCGGGGAGAAAGTTTGATTTTCCACGCGGCGGGCCTGGCAGCCATCGCTGCCGCCGTGGCTTACACGGCCGGCCCGAAGCCGTACGGCTACGTCGGGCTCGGCGATATTTTTGTGTTTGTCTTTTTCGGAATTGTGGGCGTGATGGGGTCGTACTACCTGCACACGCATGATTTCAACTTCGAGATCCTTCTGCCCGCTGCGTCCTGTGGATTCTTTTGTGTCGCGGTGTTAAACGTGAACAACATTCGCGACATGGAATCTGACCGGCTTGCCGGAAAAATTACCCTGCCCGTACGGCTGGGGCCGGGCCGGGCTCGTATTTACCACTGGTTCCTTCTTATGCTGGGTATTTCGGCGGCGGTTGCTTACGTGATCCTGAACTACAGTCATCCGCTTCAGTTTTTGTTTCTGATAACGCTGCCCCTCATTCTCTGGAATGGTGTGGCGGTCTCCTCTCGAAAGGAGGCTTGCCAGCTCGATCCCTATCTTAAACAAATGGCCGTCACCACCTTGCTATTTAGTTTCAGCTTTGGTGCGGGAATTTTGTTTTGATATCCGGACCAGTAACTTTCCAAAAATTCACTTTGAAATTTCTCCGGCCAATGGGCACTTCTCGTGGCGTCCTGCACGAACGGGAAACGTACATCATCGGCATGAAAGAAGGCGATCTGTTCGGGTTGGGTGAGTGTGCGCCGGTGCCAGGTTTGAGCATGGACGCCGTGTCAGGGCTGGAGGAAAAGTTGGAACAAGTTTGCGGAGCTTTAAGCACGGGTGCGACACAGGCGGAGCTCGATCTTGCAGACTGGCCTGCTATCCGGTTTGGGGTTGAGAGCGCGTTTCTGGATGTCGAACGCTGCGGCCGGCAACGGATTTTCGATACGCCCTTCACAACAGGCAAAAGCAGCATTCCGAGCAATGGTTTGATCATCATGAGCGAGGTCCCGGATATGCTACGGCAGGTAGAGGAAAAGGTCGCCGCAGGCTTCAAATGCATCAAACTTAAAGTCGGCGCGCTCGAATTTGACACTGAATGCGATTTGCTGCGCGAAATCCGCCGCGAGTTTCCCGCAGATCAAATTGAGTTGCGCCTCGACGCCAACGGCGCATTTACGCCGGACTCGGCTCTGGACAAGATCGAGCGGCTGGCGGAGTTCGGCGTCCACTCTCTGGAACAGCCCATTAAGGCTGGCCAGTGGCAAGCGATGGCACAAATTTGCAGAATGAGCGGGATCCCTATCGCAATGGATGAGGAGCTTATTGGCATAAATTCGCCGGCAGCAAAAAAAGATTTGCTGCATACGATTCAACCACATTACCTTATTTTGAAACCAACTTTGTTGGGCGGACTGGCTGCCACACAGGACTGGCTTGATGTCGCTGCTGCGACCAACACCGGCTACTGGATTACGTCGATCATGGAGTCGAACATTGGCCACAACATCCTGTGCCAGTGGACGAGCACACTCGATACCAACATGGCGCAGGGGCTGGGAAGTGGGCAGCTCTACCGATGGAATTTCGGCTCACCTGTGCGGTTGTCAAAGGGCTGCCTGCATTTCTTTGCGGAAGGGTATTCCGCTCAAATTAAGGATTTGTCGGAACTGTACTTGCGAGAACTTGATGGCTGACTTTGCGGCACTTGCTCTCAACGGAAAGCGGTTTTCAAAAGAATGGATTCTGGCCAATTATCGGAATTTGAATTCTGACGAACTTAAAGAAAATGAAATGGCCACCTTGTCGTTTTGCGGCCGCTGGCTTTCGGGTGAGGAGGCGTTCAGCGTTAAGACCTCCGGATCTACCGGACCGCCAAGGGTGATTCAACTGAGCCGCGGCCAGATGAAGTTGAGTGCGCACATGACCGCGAAAGCGCTGAGTCTGCAATCCGGAGACCGTGCTTTCGTTTGCCTCTCTCCGCAGCATATCGGGGGACTCATGATGCTGGTACGCGGGCTGGAACTCGGTCTTGCCCTGACAGTGGTTGAACCATCAGGCAATCCTTTTCGCTCTTTTGGCGAAAGTTCGAAGCAGCGTTTTGATTTTATTGCGCTGGTGCCGCTGCAGCTTTACGCAATTTTGGCATCTGGTAAATCCGGCCTGGCAGGTCTGAACGAGATGAAAACGATTTTGGTTGGCGGCGGGCCACTACCCTTGCAGCTTCAGGAGAAGCTCGAACAAGTTCGCGCTCCGGTTTATCAGACATTTGGCATGACCGAGACCGCGAGCCACATTGCGTTGCGGCGGCTGAATGGCGTTGACAAATCTGAGTCGTATCAAGCGCTTCCCGAGGTTGAAGTCGGCCAGGACGTGCGTGGCTGCCTGATAATCAAGTCCGGTGTGACGAGAAATGAACGACTGGTGACAAACGATATGATCGAATTGGTATCGAAACGTGACTTCCGGTGGCTTGGCAGAATTGACAACGTCATCAACAGCGGTGGTATGAAAGTTCACGCCGAAAGGGTGGAACTGGCCGTTGCCGAAATTCTTGCGGCGCTGGGTGAGTGCAACGAGCTGGTTTTGTTTGTGGGCGGCGTTCCGGACGAAAGGCTGGGCGAGATGGTCGTTTGTGTTGTTGAGAGTGTTGAGTTGCCTGCTCGCGTTGTGGCAGGTTTGCGCGCCGGACTTTCAGACAAGCTTGAAAAGCATGAAGTGCCGCAGCGATTTTATTCGCTGGACAAATTGGTTCGCACTCCCACCGGCAAAATCAACAGAAAGTTGAACCTCGATCGCTTGTTGGCAGGTTCCCCGTATAACTAAATTGAGCGATTGGCTTTTGGCAATTAGCTATTCGCCAAAAAATTCATTAAGTCAAAATGGTTATTGTAAATCACCTAACAGTGACTAATGGCCAAACGCGTATTTTGGAGTTTTGTAGGTAATTTTGAAACAACCTGCAACTGCCCGGAGCATCACGGAAACATCCGGCCTGGGATCAGCGCGGAAGCATCCCCGTTAGGGCCGCGTACAGAGATGAGTACGGTCACGTCCTGCGGGCCGTCGAGGTCGTCCGGTTTGGAATTTGCAAGCACAAAGGCGAAGTTAGTGCTGCCGCCCCCTCTGAAAAGCGTGTCACGCATATTTATGTTTGTGTCTCCGGTCACTTCCCCTGCCGTTGCAGTTACCGAAATCGCCGTTCCCGGTGCCAGTGGATTGTTGTTTTGATCGTTGACAGAGTATGTGAAGAATTGTGACTCACCTGCCTGCAGGCTGAAAGAAGTCGGATCGACGGCGCTGATGCCGGCCACGCCGGAAAAGAGCACAATTGCTTCAGCATAGATTGTTTCCTGGTTTTCATCGATGGTCTGCGCTGTGATAAGGGAATAGCCTTTTTCCGCAAAATACGCCGGCAGATCTCCCGGTTGGATTCTTTTCAGGCTGCCGAAATTGATGCCCTGGGGCCTCGGTTCGGCAGAGGTAAGAACTGCGGATGCGCGGCCGAGGGCGTCCGTGACCGCTGAGCCCGCAACAATGCCGCCTGTACTCTGATATTGAACAGACGTCCCTGGCGGCACCGGATTTGAAAACCGGTCGCCGACGAAGGCGGTGATTCTATCCTCAAGGCCGAAAAGATTATACCCCGGAAAGTTGAGATTTTCCACTGCTGTCGAAAAGTGCGCCAGGTCGGGCAGGCCGCCGTGTATGGAAATCGGCACCGGCGCGGAGGAAATTATTTTCCCGGGAATGGTTGCAACGACCTGCAGCGCGCCGGCAAAGATGCCGCTGTTGATGGTCGCCATAACCCGGCCATTGTTGTTGGTTTCGAGCGAGTCCGGGGAGAGAAACTCTCCCCCGTTTGGCCCGCCCTCAATTCGAAAATGTACCATTTCCTTGTGGTCGAGATCGACGGGGATCCCTTCGTTGTCCCGCACTTCGAAGGTGATGTCTGATGTTTCGTTGCCACCGGAGCCTTTCACAAAAACGCTGCTGGTTTCAACTTCCACCAGAATGATGTTTGCGGCAGGTCCGCTGCTGACAGCGATATCGCCGACCTCAATCAAAGTGATGTCGGGGACTTTCGTGACCGTTCCGTTCATCGCGGAAACAGGGACTGTTTCTTCCGAAAATCCAGGCTTTGAAAAGTTGACTTGTAGCACCCGGGAGTCGGAGTTCAGGAGGGGAATTTCCAATCTGTATTCACCCTTCGAATCGGTCGTGGTTTCGTTTGTGAAAGAGAGTGTCCTGACGAGCACGTCCTCTATCGCACGCAGGGTGCCGGTCTGGATGACTTTGCCCTGGATGAAGGCAAGATCTGAAGGCGCCACCAGCGAATCGCTCCCGCAATTTTGGTTGACGAGAATGAAGGCCAGAGCGGCTATTATAAGGGTGATGTCTTTTAACATGTTATACATCGTTCACATTCCTTGTGGCGTAAAGTGGCGTAAACGTTATGGTGGCAGGTTGCTTACAACGAAAAGTAAGTACCTTCCAATCTTAGATTTCGCAGAAAGTTTGCGTCGGCGTGTTAACGGTCTGAAATGGATGTTCGGTGGGGTTTGGTTCCGTAGTGAACAGCGATGGCGCCCAGCATGAAACAGTGCCATTTTACTTGCACAAAACCGGCGCGTTCCAGGCGCCGCTTGAATTGCTCACGGGTGAGAAAAGTCATCGTGGTTTCTCTGAGGTACGCGAAGGGTGCGGAATCACCCGTGGTTAGCTTGCCAATTGCCGGCATAACGATTTTCATGTGCAACCGGAAGCCGTGTCTTAGAAGCGGGTTGTCTGGCTGGCTTAACTCGAGAATCGCAACGCTGCCGCCCGGTTTGAGAACGCGATAGACCTCGGCCAAAACGTCGTCCAGAAAGTGAAAGACGTTGCGCATGGCAAAGCCGCTGACCACGCCATCCATTGCCCCTTCTTTAAAAGGCAGCGACTCGGCACTGCCGAGCTCGAAGGCCGCGTTTGTTTGCATGTCGCTCTGGCGCCGGAATTTCTCTTTGGCGAAAGTGAGCATTTCGCGCGAGATGTCAAAAACGTGCACCTGACGGGCGCCGAGCCGGAGGGCCGAGTGCGCCAGATCGCCGGTGCCGGCGGCCAGGTCCAGAATCGCGCCGGAACGGTTTTCTCCAAGGAGTTGAATTGTCTTGTTTCGCCACGCTTCGTCGCGGAAAAGACTGACCGCGCGGTTGAAACGGTCGTAGCGCGGCGCAAGATTGTCGAACAGTTGAGTGACGTACTCCTGCCGCTTCTGGCGGTCGAGGTCAGATTGCTTCAGGTCGGCAAAATTTGTCATTTTGGACGTAGGTTGATTTCATTCACTTGCAACCAAATAATTGGACGCTGACTTGCTGATAAACGCTGAGTTGCCTTTTCTCAGCATCGCGCAAAAACGCAAAGAACTCAAAGGGTTGCCCTCTGAGTCGGCCACTGTCACCAATAATCCAATAACCAAATAGCGAGTCATTCACCATTAAATAACCTTGCCCAGCGGTACCGCAACTTGCCTGAGTTCGAGCATCAGTTGTTCAAACTCCGGGATGCTGAGCGATTGTTGACCGTCCGACTTGGCCTGGTCGGGATTGGGGTGGACTTCTACCAGCAGGCCATCGGCTCCAACGGCCAGCGCGGCCTTGCTGGCAGCGGGGACCAGGCTGCGTCGGCCCGCGCTGTGCGACGGGTCCACGATTACGGGCAGGTGGGAAAGCTCTTTCAGGGCAGGGACAGCCAGGATATCGAGGGTGTTGCGGGTGTATGTTTCAAAGGTCCGAATGCCGCGTTCGCACAGGATTACCTGTTCGTTGCCCTCGGCCAGGATGTACTCTGCCGCGAGCAGGAATTCTTCCAGGGTCGCGCTCATGTTACGTTTCAGAAGCACCGGTTTCGCCACTTTGCCGACTTCCTTGAGCAGTTCAAAATTGTCCATGTTGCGGGAGCCGATGCGCAAAATGTCGACATGTCCGGCCAGCAGCTCGAGATGCTCGATCGCGAGAATCTCGGTTTCGAGCAAGAGGCTGGTTTCCTGCCGGATGATCTTGAGAAACTCAATCCCCTCCGGGCCGACGCCCTGGAATGAGTACGGCGATGTCCGCGGTTTGAACAGGGAGCCGCGAAAGACTTTAGCCCCGGCGCTCTCCACCGCTTTGGCCGTGGTGACCGCCTGCTCAATGCTCTCCACGGCGCACGGGCCGGCAATGACAGTAAAGCTATCCTGCCCGAT
>SMXE01000066.1 GCA_004357015.1 Caldithrix sp. | reverse complement strand
GCCCTTGTCTGATTTAGCAGGCCGATATCTAAGTTTCCTCGAGCACGCCTTCAACAATGAAAACGGCAGGTTTAGAAACTTTATGACATTTGACCGGAAATGGACGGAGGATTACGGCTCCGAAGACAGCCAAGGCCGTGCGATATGGGGCCTTGGAGTGACTGTCGCACTGTCGAAAGCGGAAGGCCAGGTCAGGCTTGCGATGAACCTCTTTAAGCGTGCTCTTCTGGTATTGAACGATTTTGAATCTCCTCGCGCGTGGGCCTTCAGCCTTATAGGGATACATGCTTACCTTGTCGGCTTCAGCGGTGATAGCGACGCACGGCGCATAAGGAAAGTGCTGGCGCTTAAACTGTTTGATTTATATGCAAAGAACGCATCCCCCGACTGGCCGTGGATAGAAGACATCGTAACCTACTCCAGCGGCAGGATACCGCAGGCACTCCTTTTATCAGGCCAGTGGCTTCATAGAGGAGACGTGATAGAAGCGGGACTGAACTCTCTTGAATGGCTTGTGAAGATACAAACCGATCCTGCAGGTCATTTCGTACCCATAGGCAACGACGGCTGGTACGTTAAAAACGGCAAGCGAGCCAAGTTGGACCAGCAGCCTGTGGAAGCGCATTCCATGATTGACGCCTGCGTTGAGGCTTATAACGTAACCGGTGAAAAGAAATGGATCGAAGAAGCGCGCCGATGTTTCGACTGGTTTCTGGGAAGCAACGATCTCAACGTCCTGATTTACGACTACGCAACTGGCGGTTGCCACGACGGCCTTACCGCTGAAGGAGCAAATCTAAACCAAGGCGCCGAATCAACTCTGGCATGGCTACTCTCTCTCTTGAAAATGTATATGGAAATAGGAGCAACCCACATACCAGAGAATAATAAGTAAAGAGCGCGATTCTACATAACTCTAAGATTCTTTACGCCTCGGCTTTTAGTGAGCGGTGTGGTCAGCGGCCATCCACCACGAGTTCCGGTACCCGTCACGGGCAATTATGAAGACTGATTCATCAGCGATAGAACCTCCGGGACGGAAATTGTTGCTACGCTGGTTTTCTGGTCGGCTATGGCGAAGGGAATAACAAGTTCGTCGTTGTGTATCATGGCTCCACAGGAATAGACAACGTTTGGCACATAGCCTTCCCTCTCTCCGTCGGTTGGCACAAGTATCGGCTCGTCAAGCCTACCTATCATCCTAGATGGGTCGTTGAGGTCAAGTAACTCGATCCCAATGCTGTACTTCCTCATGGCCCCAACTCCGTGAGTCAGCAGGAGCCAACCCTCGTCGGTTTCGATCGGGGACCCGCAGTTTCCTATCTGGATAAATTCCCAGGGATGAGTCGGGGTCTGGATGATTTCGGACTCTTGCCAGAAATGTATGTTCTCTGAAAACATGATGTGGTTATTCACTCCGTCCTGTCGGGAAAGCATTACATACTTCCCATCTATTTTCCTGGGGAAAAGGGCCATCCCTTTATTCTGGACGGCCTTACCGTTAAGGGTATTAACCTTGAACGTAATGAAATCCTTCGTCGTTATCAGTTGCGGTAGTATTACGAATCCGTTGAATGCAGTATATGTTGCGTAATACGTGACGCTATCATCATCGTCCGTAAAATGCACGAAGCGGGCATCTTCTATCCCCTTGCTTTCGTTTTCCGAGACAGGGAATATCACCCTCTCGGATATCCGGTGGTCATAGCGGAACTTTATTTCGTAGTTGGACCTTGCAAGCCACATTGCCATATCGATGGCGTCCCTTTTGTGGTCCGGGTCGAAATCGGACGCTGATTGTAGCTTCGCAATCTTACCTTGTAATTGATCGAATGTGAAAACCTCACCCAATTCGCCAAGCATATGTGACGTCACTTCGTTGCTCGCCGTCATTTCGGTAAGCTTTAGGCCAAAAAGGTGTTTATTGTACAATTTATCTTGACACAATTCCGGCGTTTCAACATAATTGCTAATCGGATCAAAATCCATGTTTCCCTCACTGTCTATTTTCCCGCTCCGGAATTCGATGGACGAAATATGACCCTCGCCGGTTGCGCGGAAACTCATGATAAACCTGACGCTCCCTTCCGGCAGTTCTTTCTGGTTCGGATGAAGGACTATGGAGGGATTAAAAAGAGCCGCCGCTTCAACTGAGTATTCACAAGTAAAATAAGAACCCAGCAAAAGCCGCGTCTCCATGGTGATAGAGTCACTGTTCGGCACACAATGTTTGATCTTCTTGTAGTTATTTATAAGTGCCTCTTTGAAATGCCTGTGGCGGCCGGAAAAATCCCAGAGCACCTGTTGCAGTAAAGTTTCAACCTCCTCGTCACTTAATCCCAGTACTCTGTTGACCACCTCTTTTATTCGATGATCTGGACCGGGGATAAAAGGTTTTGTGATTACACGGGAATTATCCGCCTGAATCGGTATGGACTTTCTTTTCGCCAGCGACAATGGTCTTTTATTATTATCTTCCATTATCAATATTATCTCATAAAAATATCATCCGACAAACATATAGCCGCTTATTCATACTTGCATTCAACTTGTAAGTGGGCGGATTCAACTCGCAAGTGCAACAGTTAGTCGAGTCCGCCATATATAATCGGGTTATTGGGGAAGATCTATTGTCCCAATGCGTTTTGGCAGTAACCGTAAATCGGAACTTGGAGATATCTACATGCAAATAGCAATGCTTTCGCCAATAGCGTGGAGAACCCCTCCGCTCAAATATGGCCCGTGGGAGAGGATGGTATCGCTCTTAACCGAAGGGCTGGTTAAAAAGGGAGTACACGTAACCTTGTTTGCGACCGGCGGGTCTGAGACCAAGGCAGATCTTGTTTCCGTTGTCGCTCAAGGATACGAGGAGGACAGGGAGTTGTCCCCAAAGGTTTGGGAATGTCTGCACATTTCTGAACTCTTTGAACGGGCAGACGAATTCGATATCATTCACAACCAGTTCGATTTTCTTCCTTTAACGTATACTGCAATGAGCAAAACGCCTGTGATTACTACTATCCACGGGTTCTCTTCACCAAAAATCCTTCCTGTTTATAAGAAATACAACGGCCAGACTTACTACGTGGCCATAAGTGATGCGGACCGATCGCCCGAGCTAAGTTACGTCGCTACCATCCATCACGGAATAGATATAGAAAATTTCACATTCAATTCCGAACCGGGCGAATATCTTCTATTCTTCGGCCGTTTCCACTGGGACAAGGGAGCAAAAGAGGCCGTAGAAATAGCCAAAAAGACGGGAAAGAAGCTTATCATGGCGGGCATCATTCAGGACGAGGCCTACTTTGAACGGGAAGTAAAGCCCCATATAGACGATAGGCAGATCATTTTCGCAGGTATGGCCGGCCCAAAAGAGCGTGACGAACTCCTCGGGAAAGCTTTTGCGCTTTTGCATCCGATAAACTTTGAAGAACCATTTGGGCTTTCGGTGATTGAGTCGATGGCGTGCGGTACGCCGGTGATAGCCTTCAATAAAGGAAGCATGCCGGAACTCATTATTGACGGCAAGACCGGTTTCCTTGTCTCTACCGTTAGCGAGGCTGTTGACGCTGTTTCCCGTATAAAGTCCATAAGCAGGAAAGAATGCCGCTCGCACGTTGAAGACCGTTTCACTGCAGACCGCATGGTGAATGATTACATGGAAGTCTACCGGAAAATACTCGACCAAAGAGAGCACTACCGCCCGTGGGGATTTTACGATGTGCTTTCAGATGAGCCGGATCATAAGCTAAAAAGGATAACCGTGTATCCCGGTCAGCGCCTGAGCCTCCAAAGACACCGCCGCCGTTCGGAACACTGGTACATTGTTCAGGGAAAGGCTGTCGTTACACTGGATGATAGGGAAATAGGCCTTGAAGAATACGAGTCCGTGGACATACCAAAGGGCACCGTGCATCGTATAAAGAATCCGGGGAGAGAAAACATGGTTTTCGTGGAGATCCAGACCGGCGATTACTTTGGCGAGGACGACATTGAACGTCTGGAGGACGATTATGACAGAGCACAATAAATTTAATGAGAAAGGCTTGGTAAAGCGGTATGAGAATAATCCCATCCTTACGAAGAAGGACGTGCCGTATCCGGTTGAGACCGTCCATAACGCTGGGGTTACGAGGTATCAGAACAGGTACATAATGATCTTTCGCTCGCACCTTCGCAACGGTCGTTCGATTATAGGAATTGCCGAAAGTGAAGACGGGCTTGGTTTCAAAGTACACCCCGAGCCTTTTCTTGTTCCGGCAAAAGAGGGAACCTTCGCCGAGCACGAGGAGTTCGGAGTGGAAGATGCGCGCATTAGTTTAATCGATGGAGAATATTTGATTACTTACAGCGCCTATTCCCGGCACGGGGTTAGGGTTGCGCTTGCCAAAACAAGGGACTTCAAATCACTGGAACGCGTGGCCTTGATAACGCAGGCGGATCACCGCAACGTCGTCATATTCCCTGAAAAATTCGGCGGTCTTTATGCGCGGCTCGACAGACCGCACTCCGAAATAGCGCCGTGGTCCATCTGGATTTCATGGTCGCCCGACCTCGTTCACTGGGGAAATTCAAAACTGCTCATTAAATCCGCCGCTTACCACTGGGACGAAATGAAAATCGGCCCCGGCGCAACTCCTGTTAAAACCGAAAAAGGATGGCTTCACATTTATCACGGCGTGTTCGAGACAATGGACGGCGCGGTTTATCGTCTCGGCGCCGCGCTTCACGATCTTAACGATCCGTCAATAATACTAGGGGTGTCCGACGACTGGATATTGCAACCTGAAGACCCGTGGGAGCTTACCGGCTACGTTCACAATGTCGTCTTCACCTGCGGCGCGGTTCTAGAAAATAAAAAAACTCTCAGAATCTACTGGGGCGGTGCGGACAGCGTTATGTGCACAGGAACTGCGGATGTGGACGAGTTGATCGGCCTTTGTCTTGAAAAACCACGCCCTCCGCTTGGATGATTATTTAAATCTCCGCCGAAGAATAAGAGCAAGGTGGCAATATTGGCAACCCGAAGCGTGATTACAGAATTTAACTGATCTGCCCCCCGAAAAGTGGTCCAGAGTTTATGTTAGAATTCGGACCAAAAACCTAGGAAGTCTTCTATGGCCCTCTACATCCCCATTCGATGCCCGAAATGCTTTGAGCACGTGACGTTGATACAGCCCCTGGTTAACAGGACAGTTTTTAATAAAGAAACGGCGGCCCCGATGGGAACCGCCGCTATTTGATAAAAAAGAAAGGCTATTGAGACCGAGGAGTTGGAAAATCGAATTGCTGAATTAGAAAAAACCTACGCAAAAAAATAATCCATTCTTTGGAAGTCTC
>SMXE01000065.1 GCA_004357015.1 Caldithrix sp. | reverse complement strand
CTCTACCGTGATCGAACCTTCCTCGGTAAATTTGGCAGCATTGGAGAGCAGGTTCAGAATTATCTGCCCCAGGCGCGTTGGGTCGCCCATAAACGTCTTTGGCACATCGCGGGCGAGTTCAAACTTCAGTTCAACCGCTTCACCGGCAATCCTTGGCTGCACTACCTGCATTCTGTCGTTGACGACATCCGCCAGCACAAAAGGTTTCGTCTCCAGTTCCATGCCCTGCGACTCAATTTTAGAAAGGTCAAGAATTTCGTTTATGAGATCGAGAAGGAAGTTCGCCGATGTCTGAATGACGTTCACAAAATCGCACTGTTCTTCGTCGAGCTCCTCCTCCGCCAGCAAGTCGGAATAGCCGATAATACCGTTCAGAGGCGTTCGGATCTCGTGACTCATGTTTGCAAGAAACTGGCTTTTCGCCCGGTTGGCGGCCTCCGATTCCTCCTTCGCTTTCTTCATGTCCAATTCGGCCTGCTTCCTCTGCGTGATGTCGTGCGCCACGATGACCATTTTTACGGGCCGTTCGGTGGAATCGCAAATCACATTCACGGAAGATTCCAGAACACGCAATGAGCCGTTCTTGTGCTGTGCCCGGTACTCCAGCACATAGCCGCGCTTCGTTCCAATCGCCTCCTGAAAGCTCTCCAACGCACGCGCTTTGTCCTGTGGGTGCACATGCTCAAGCCACCACTTGCCAACGAGCTGCTCAGGTACGTAACCCAACAGATGCCGGAAGGAAGGGCTTGCATACAGATAGGTGCCCCGGCGATCGATGACGGCGATCAGATCGGCGGCGTTCTCCGAAATCAGGCGAAAAAGCGCCTCACTCTGCCGCAGTGCTTTCCCATTGGTTAGCAGTTGCGCGTTGGTAGCGACCAATTGCTCAAAAGCCGCGGTAAGTTGTTGCTTGCTCGCTTCAAGTTCCTGGTTTATGGCCATCAATTCCAGTTCGGCAAGCTTGCGCTCGCTGATATCCCGCACAATGTTTATAATCGTGGGACGTCCCTGATATTCAATTTCCCTGGAGCGTACCTCCACTTCCATGGACTGACCATCCTGGTTCATGTAGGTGGCTGTTACGTGCTTGTCCAGGTTTTTGTCATACACGGATGACAAAGTAGTTTTGCCGCGGTTGCCAGGCGCATGCAATTCGGCGAGCTTCATCGTCTTCAGCACGTCGAGGCGGTAGCCGTACATATCGAGGGCGGGCTGGTTACAATCCAGAATGAGAAGCGTTTGCTTGTCAATAATAAAAACCGGATCGACAATCTGGTTGAACAGATCGCGATATTTCTTCTCGCTTGCAACAATCGCCTCCTCGGCCCGTTTGCGTTCTGTGATGTCTTGGTAGATGGCGTAAAATCCGACTTTGCTGCCGTTAAGCTCGATGGCCGTGCCTGTGATCTCGACATCAACCAGAGAGTCGTCTTTTCTCTTTCTCACAGTATCGAGGCACACCTGCTCGCCTTTTGTGGTTCGTGAGAACAGTTCCTTCCCTTCTTTCCGTTTTCCTCTCGGGATGATGAGTTGCTCCAGCTTTCTGCCTTTCGCCTCAACCGCTGCATACCCGAAGAGCTTCGTAAACATTTGGTTGATGTTGACGACGCGATCATCAAGATCAAGAAATGCGATGGCGCTGCCGGAACTGTTGAACAAACATTCCAGATACTGCTTCTGAATGCTAAGCTCTTCTTCCGTGCGTACGCGTTCGGTAATATCCCTGACCACTCCCTCATAGTACAGCTCGTTTCCGTTTTCATCGAAAACGATTCGACCGTGGTCTTCCACCCAGAGCTGGTCACCATTCTTCTTTTTGAGTCGAAAAACGCGCGTCCCCTGCGAATTCCGGCGCAGCACGGCCAGTGCATCCTTTCGCTCTTCTTCAGAAAAATAAATGTCGCGGGGAATATCGAGACGCAGGATCTCCTTTTTGCTGCGGTAGCCGAGCATTTGCACGAAGGCGTCATTGACAGTCACGAAGCTGCCGTCCGGCGTGGTGCGGTACAGACCGTCCGCCATGCGATCGATCAACTGCCGGTAGCGCGCCTCGGAACGTTCGATGGCTTGCTTCATCTGTTTACGCTCGGTGACATCGAAGAAGCTGACATGCACTGCAGCACGCCCCTCGTACACGGTGCGACAGCAGACGAGTTCGGTGATGATTTCACCGCCTTTCTTGTGGCGCCAGATGACCTCAGCCGACCTCCTCTTCCGGCGCGGCTGACACCGCCCGATGGAGTCGATAATACAGCTTTCCCCCTGACTCACCAGCAGGTTCTCTACCCTGAGCCGCAACAACCCTTTCTTTGTAAAACCCAGAATTGCGCAGGCGCGTGCGTTGCAGTACACGATGACATCATCCTGCACGATCAAAAAACCGGTCAGGGCAGACTCCACCAGACTGCGGTATTTTGCCTCCGACTCTTGCAATGCCCGGGTGCGGGCCATCACCTTTCTTTCAAGTGCGTCGTTGACGGCTTTAAGCTCGGCTGTCAACGATCGGTTTTCGGCGTGCAAGTCGTAGCGGTCCTTTGCCTGCTTGAGCAGCAAGAGCAAATCCTTTATTTCAAATGGCTTGCGCAGGTAGCGCCAGACCAGATCTGAATTGATCGATGCAATTGAGGTCTCCATGTCCATGTAGCCGGTCAGCAGAATCTTGACAGAATCGGGAGAAAGCGAGGACGCCTTGCGGAGAAACTGCAACCCCGTCATCTGCGGCATGCGTTGATCCGTTAAGATGATCTGCACAGAGTTTCTCTTCAGAATTTGCAGGGCCGCGTCACCGTTCTCTGCAGCATGAACTTCGAACTCAGAGCCGATGGCGCGACGCATCATGTTGCGGACGGCCGCCTCGTCATCGACGATCAGCAAGGAAGTAGCCGGCATTAGGAAATCCTTCTGTTATTGCATGTCTAGATACGTACCTGTATCGACTATAAATATCGGCGCTGCGTCTGTTTTGTTGACCAGGCTGTGGGGCGGATCGGCCGTTCGCCCCTACGAAGGCGGCAATTGATTCGGGAGGCAGGTTGACAAACAAAAAAAGAGCCCTCCCCGCCAGGAAAGGGCTCCGGTTACATCAAAATCAGGATTGATCAGTTTTCGTTGTCCCCGCTATCCTCGTCCGGCTCACCTTCAAGGACCCTGCGCAATCTCTCCAGTTCTTTCTCCGCGCGAATGCGTTCCGCTCTGATCCGCTCAAGTTCCGCTTCAGCAGATTCGGTTTCGTCTTGTTCCCGAATGATCTGTTCAAAGAGCTCTCTGCGGGACTGTGCCTTCTGCATCAAAAGGTCGCGCTCACTCATGTGGTAAATGCTCGTCGGCAGCAGCGAAAACGAAGAGCCAAAATGAAGCCGCCATGTGGGATAATTGGACTGGCTGTTCGGCAGCGTCCGGTTCACGCCATTGGAGTCAGGCGCGTAAAGCGTCTCGTCCTGGCCGCTGGCCATGCGGATATCCAGTCCCAGTTGAAACGTCATCCACTTCCACGGTTTGTACGCAACCGCCGGGGTCAGGTAGAGATAGTTCTCGCGGCTGTAGGCAGCTTCAGGCGGGCGCTGCAGAAAGGCATTGCCGTACAGTTCCACCGAAAAATCGAGCGCATCTTTGGGCACTTTGACGCCAATGCCGTACAGCAACTCCTGCGACATAGTGGAAGGCTCGGTTCCGATACTGCCACCCTGAACCAGGTCTACACCCACGTCATTGTGATTCCAGTAACCGAGGTTGAAGTGAACACTTGTAGCTGCTTCAGGATAAAGTGGATCGGTCGTATACGACAGCAATCCGCCCAATCCCCAACTGACATTATCAGAGGCGTAAGGCTCGAAAGGCACGTTGTGTACTTCTCCGAGCGGGAGTCTGGTTCCCAGGGTGAACCCGTAAGTGAGCGAACTGCCCGGGGAGTTGAAAGAGCCCACCTTGACCGAAATGACTAAATCATCAGGCGAACTTACTTTCCCGCTCGGCCGGTTGAGATCCTGATAAATGATCGGCGTTACCGCCAGCTCAAAGTGCTTGCCCATTCCGTAGTTAATATTAACCCTGCCCGAGACATTCCAGACCGTCAACGGACGGCTGTCCGTATAGTCCGCATTCTCGCCAAAAAAACGCGTTTGGCCGCCGGCAGTCAAATGGCCGCGCTCCAGGGTCCAGGCGGACTGAACGTAGACCAGCCCCGGCCCGCCATTAAAGTTCAATTGCGCATGCAAAGCGTCGAACGAGAAGATGAGGCTCAGGAGCGTGAGCACTCCTAATAGTCGAGATTTCATGGGTACTGCCTCCAAGACATACTTAGTGTTCTTTATAACTAAGTAAAACGTCCGTAAAGCAGGAGAACTTTAGTCTGGAGACAGCGAATGATTAAAGATTTTTCTCGGCCACCAAAGTGCTGGCATGATACAACGATTCAAACGTGCCGGCGTCAGTCCACCAGCCGTCCAGGATTTCGTATGTCATGTTGCCACGGCCGATGAACAGATTGTTCACGTCGGTGATTTCCAGCTCACCGCGTTGGGAGGGCTCAAGCTTCTTGATGAAGTCAAATACGGACGGGTCGTACATGTAGATTCCCGTCACTATAAGGTCTGATTCGGGCTCCTTAGGTTTCTCAACAATGTTGACGACTCTATCGCTGTCCAACTCAGCAACCCCAAAACGCTGCGGATCTTCGACCCGTTTAAGCAAGATCTTCGCGCCACTCCCTTGCTCTCTGAAATTGTCCACAGCGGACTTGATGCTTTTCTCGACGATATTATCGCCCAGAATAACAACCATCGGTTCGCCATCCACAAAATACTCTGCCAGACTCAGCGCCTCGGCAATGCCGCCCTCGCCCTCCTGGTACGTGTAGTTCAGATGCCGCAGACCAAACTCTTTGCCATTGCCCAGCAGTCTCAGAAAATCGCCAGCGTTGTTACCACCCGTCACCAGCAAAATGTCGTCGATGCCCGCAGTGACAAGGGTTTCAAGCGGATAGTAGACCATCGGTTTGTCATAAATCGGCAGAAGATGCTTGTTCGTGATCTTCGTTAATGGGTGTAAACGCGTGCCTAAACCACCTGCTAAAATGACGCCTTTCATTCTAATCCTTCCTTCTTATTTGTCGCTTGTTTGAGTACTCCCCACTAATTCACAATCACTATCGACTCGCTGTTTCAACTCTTGAGAAAGTATCCATACCGTCGCCGAATAGCAAGCAAAACCACCCTCAAAATAAGGACGTCTTTGTTTCAAGATACGTGCCATTCCGGCGTGTCCGGCAAGAGGCGAATCTGATTAGACTTAACTTCTTATTTAACAATTGAGAGACTACGAGGCAGGTTCGAGACCGCCTGACTTCGGTGGCACCGGCCGCACAGTGTATCAGGGGGAGACAAAAAGCCCTCTCTTGTATCGCAGTATTCATGTTCGACGTCTCGACATGAATGTCCGCGCACGTTTGGCGAGAGGGCTTGCACAAGGCGCCTGTGCAAATTATTGTGCCATCATTTCTTCACCCAGTGCCCAGCGACAAAGTAGTAGCCGTGGCGCGTCTTCTTCCAGTGCGGTTGCACGTAAACAAAGCCGGTTCTACCTCTTGCCCAGTGACCACTGACCCAGACATGCCTGCCGCCGCGGTACGCGTAGTGCCCGGAAACCCAAACAGCATGGCGATGGGGTCTTGCCCGCCTCACCACTTTGACCGTTCGGACCGGAGGGCCGATTTTGACGTAAACCCGAACGCCAGCGTCGCTGTTGGCAGGAAACAAGAACATACCTACCAAAGCTGCTCCAACCAGGGATTTTATTAACTTGCTCATGATGATCTCCTTCTCTTAAGTTTGCCTCGTTTCACGAACGAACATCCAACTTTCGTGGATGGCTTATGCAAGCTGAGTGCCAAACTCTATTCTGTCTTGTACAACTAATTGGTTTCACAGGAGATACCTCAACAGAAACACTGCCGAGGCCGGCCTCTTATTGTCCCGCTTGGGGTAAAGTGTCCCGAGAGGTACAGCTCCGGCGGCGGGATCGCGATGATATTTCTGTTATGCCTGGCAGTCTAGAGCGGCCAGTCACGTAGAATTCGCTCCGTCTCCTCTGAATGGCCACTTTCGTTACGCACTATGTCTTCAAACCGGCTCTATCTTTTGCTGCCGCGAGCAACAATTTTGAGCTGGCCATTGCGGTGGCAGTATTCTGCATCAATTCGGGTGAGGCTTTTGCTGCAGTCATCGGTCCGCTGGTGGAAGTACCGGTGCTGTTAAGTCTGGTGAATGTAGCGCTCCGGTTGCAGAAGAAATATTTCAAAACTGTGGAGGAAGGAACACGTTGTGGCGCAGAATGTCTCTTTTGATCTCAGGCCAGAGTCCTTTTTCGAAGGTTTGGAACCTTCGCAAGGGTGACTCAAACAGCTATTTCAATTCCATACTGCAGAATCTTGTTGCGCAGAGTCTTGAGCGTCACGCCCAGAATGCCGGCGGTTCTGGTTTTGTGGTAGTTGTGCCGCTTCAGGGTGGTCTCGATGAGAATCTTTTCCATATCATTGATGGACATATCTTTCTGCAACACTGATT
>SMXE01000064.1 GCA_004357015.1 Caldithrix sp. | reverse complement strand
TACCGTGTCAATAACGCCTGCATCAGCCGCGCGGTGGGCGTCTTACGAACTTCCACCAGAAGATGAAAGTGGTTTGGCATGAGCACATACGCGTAGAGATAAAAGGGATACCGCGTGCGAGTGCCTTCCATGGCAGCGAGGAATTCCTCATAGTCCTTTGAGTCCAGGTAAATTTCTTGCTTATTATTGCCTCGGACTATGATGTGAAACAGGAGACCCGAGGCATGAAGGCGTGGATGACGTGGCATGGTCTACGGTAACAGCTTCATTGGAATTACTCAATTTTAATCAAGTCTGACACCATATTTAAATTTTGTTTAGAGGGGCTCTTTGGGTTATGATGCCTCTCTGATTGATGAGCGTTCTTCCTCAAAAACTTTACCACTAAAAAAAAAGGAGATGTAAATGAAAAGCACTCTGACCAGCCTGTGTGTCTTTCTCGCCCTATTCATGCTTGCCACACCTGCAATGGCCCAACCGCCTACAGAGGTGGATATGGACATTTTAGCCGATAAAATCAAGGCTGATAAAAAATTGTTGGTCTCCATGAATATGGAACTGACTGAGCAAGAAGGCAAGGACTTTTGGCCTTTTTACGATATGTATCAAAAAGAACTACAGATGAAAAATAGTCAACTGGGCCTCCTGATTTCGGAGTATGCGGAGGCCTATAACAAAGGACCTATCGCCAATGATATTGCCGCAAAACTCATCAAAGAGTACTTGAAGTGGGAAGCTGAAGAACTGAAGCTCAAGATTAAGTATATGGCAAAAATTGGAAAAGTGCTGCCTGCCTATAAAGTAGCCCGGTACTTACAAATCGAAAACAAAATCCGCGCCATCATTAAATTTGGACTCGCAGCAGAAATTCCCCTTATGTATTAATGGGAAGACTCCTTCAACAGCTGTGATGAATGGTGGTGTAAGGGAGAGAACCGTTCACCTGGTATCAGGCAAAGGCATGTTTCCTTTGCCTGATACGGCAGAGGGCGTATGCCATTTTTGGCAATGGGATTCAAACCATAGTCAAAAGGAGATATAACAAGTAGATGTTTCCCTGAATATCCCACTATCTTGTCGCATAGATCTTTTATTGAAACCGTTCCCTTTTTCCCTTTCTCATGTTTCACGCGGGCCTGATAAAGAAAGAAGGAGAGGGTATGTTAGGCAATTGAGCCAAGTCTGACACCATTTCATTTTCTTTTTCAAAAGCGAACGGCTTCAGACTGGTCCGTTGACAATCTGCTCGTTATTTGACTTAATCGAACCCTTTTCTGTAAGAACTGTCATGCCACCATGGCTAATCATGGTGAATATGCGGGGACGCAATATAGATTGGTGGAAGGCTTGCTAGAGTTTGTCGACACATAAATTATCAACCGTCATCTTTTCTCACCCTTCGAGGGATTCTGGGTGAGCTAACAGGAGGTATTGCGATGAATTGGAAGTTACTTGCAGGCGTGGTGGGGATAGTCATGTGGGTAGGTGGGTGTGCCGACACCTATCAAGTCAAAGATCAGGATATCAAACGCGGATTTCTGGTCAATGTCTATCCATTGTTACAACCCGGCAAAGAAGGGGAAGCCAATCTCGTGTATATGAATCCCAAAGCCAAGTGGCGCAAGTACGATAAGATCATGCTGGATGCGGTGACCGTTTGGTTAGGGAAAGATTCTGTGGCCACTGCTGAGGCCGATGTGATACCCCAGGACGACGTACGGGCTCTGGCCAATTCCTTTCATCAGAAACTTTCTGAACAATTATCCAAGGATTATACCATCGTGCAATCCTCTGGGCCTGATGTGATGCGTCTCTCTGTGGCGCTCACTGATGTTGAACATGGTATGCCTTTTCTGGATACAGTCTCAACCATTGTACCCCAGGCCCATCTCCTATCTGCTGGGAAAAAATTGGCGAGTGGCACACACTCTTTCGTTGGTCAAGCGAGTGTGGAGGCTAGACTCGTCGACTCACTATCAGGGAAGCTCCTTGCAGCCGGAATAGACCGGCGCGCGGGTGGCAAAAAACTTGGCAAGGGAGGGGGATTTTGGAGAGACGTAGAAAACATTTTTGATTATTGGGCTGCGAAAATTCGCTGGCGTTTGTGCAACCAGCGAAAGGGCAAAGATTGTCAAAATCCGGATGCATGAACGGTGACGGGGGGCGTGACGCCCCCCCCTCCATCTGCCTAGAGGTATCTAACCCGGCGTTGAGAGTTTAACGAAAAACGTCGGTAATTCCTCAATCATTTTCAGGTTCTTGTTCACCCCTTTGAGCCCCGTGTATTCGGGAAGAAATAGCAGTTTGGCTCATATGGTGTCCCAATATGTTTTCAGACTTGATTAAATCGAACTTTTAAGTGGGTTCTACTATCTCAATGCAGAAAACTATACCGCCAAACACAATCAATACTTATATATCTTTAGTTAAGTGTCTCCAAAAGAGTAGATAGCTATCCAACCTTATACCCTTTTGCCTCAAGGCACACACCGTACGCCCGGTTCAAGGTCTGACCGCTTTGTTGCTGTTGTGCAGCTGCTTGTTGGCGGCGATCATCGGATTCGATACGATTCCGTCTATTGCGTATTGCGCCAGCGCCACCACCAACAGCTGCTCCAATAGCAGCGCCCTTCCCCGCGTCACCTGCGATCGCCCCACCAATCGCTCCAAGCGCCGCGCCGCCCATCGCGCCTCTGAGAATACCGCCACCTCTCCGGCTGCTCGTGGAAGAGGCTGTGGTTTGAGCAGGCTGATTGGGATCAACGCCTGTTTTGTTTTTGGCCCACTTATAGCACGTAAACTCATCCAGTTCTTGTTGATCTGCACTCTGTCCGTTTGTAGGAAAAATGAACATTTCGCTTTGCGCCGACGGCATGAAAACCACCAGATTCAAAGTCGCGCTAACGCATATAATGAAGAACCAATGCATGATGTACCTCCCATGAAATATGACAAATGATTGAGATTATGAGGCTGTTGAATAATTCAAAAATTTAATATGACCAATAACATCTGACTAAATCAGTGAACACTCAATAGCCAGAGGGGCTGTTCAAAAAGGCCCGTTGTCTGACCCGCCCAACCCAGGCGCGCCAAGACGCGCCCTTCCACAGGCAAGGCCGCTGGCCCTTTGGCGCGCGGAGCGTACACGAAGTACGTGAGCACGACAAAGGGCCGAGAACGCCGCTGGCGGACTTTTTCAATAGCCCATTATTGTGTGTCAGGAATACGGTACGTGAGCTTAGGCCACACAGCGATCCCTTCGCCATGTTGACGAGCGGATTCAAAACCCTCGACAACCAATACAGCCCGCGCTTGGAGTTGCGAAATCATCTCCCCCTCGCCTGTGATGCCAGTAAATTTTCCCGTGCCACCGACGAGCGTAAATGGCCCCGCGCAGCCCCTGAGATCCCCCGTACACGTATAGTCTGCATAGATGCGATCGCCATCTGAATTAGTAATAATGCAATGGCCTTGACCAGATTTCTTCCCCGTTGTCAAATCCACTTCCACAGTGGCGGGGCACACAATCGACGCGGCATGCAACACCCCTTCTCCCTTGTCTACGAATATCGTTCCACTATACACCGCCACCATATACACGCGATCGTTGCCAATGGGAAACGCATGACCCTCTCCCGTCCAGGGCGCCATGGCCTGAATCACTCCTTCCTCCGCCACTGCGAAGGTACCAAAACCAAGCAGACCGAATCCTAGGATCATGGTAAACATGATGACTCGCAGTGCGTACGTCATGACAAAACCTCCTATCGTTGGGGAAATTAAAAATGATAAACGATAAATGAAAAATCGGTTCTATATTGTTCACTTTTCATTTTTAGTTGTTCACTTTTCACTTTTCATTTTTCTCCGCGCCCGTGACGTGTTTGACAATGACGAGGATGAAGATGGTTAGCGGCACCGACAGCAGCATGCCGGTAATGCCCCAGATCCATCCCCAGACATAGAGGCTGACGACGATGAGGATCGGCGACATATTCAGCTGCTTTCCCGCGATTTTCGGCTCCAGGATGCTGCCGAACAGGATCTGGACAGCCATCATCGCCAGCAGCAGCCAACCCGCCGTCGCAGTCAGACCGAAGCTCACGACGTAGACCACGAAGGCGATAAGGACGGCGATCAGCGAGCCGATGATCGGGATGTAATTCAGGACGAAGACCAGCAGGGAGGTGATGACGATGGCCTTGGCACTGAACAGGAAGAGAACGCCGCCGCTTACCACCGCCGTCCCGAAACTGATGGCGGTTTTGGTGCCGAAATAGGCGACCACATCGCCCTCGATTTTGCGCACGATCGCATCGAGATTTTTTACACCGGTCGCGCCATGTTTGCGCTCCACGGCGCGCACCAGCCCGGCGCGTGACTGCACCAGGAACATCAGCAGGATTAAAGCCAACAGAGATTCACTGATCAGCGTGCGAACCGCCGCCAGGCCTAGACTGGCGGTGGCCGTCGCCAGCTTGCTCAGCTTCTCCGGGGTAAAGCTCTGGTCGAGCCCCAGCCGAAACGCGGTCGCCAGCAGACCGTCGCCATCGCTGTGGATCCTCTCCTGGAGCTGTGGAATTTTATCTTGCAGGTGAATATCGTCTACGTGGAGGAAGGAACCGGCGAAGCTCAGGAGTAGGACCACCACCACGAGCGCACCCGAGAACGTGAGCCATACCGGGACGCCCTTCTCCTTCGAGTAGCGCGCCAGCGGCGTGAACACGAACAGCAGCAGCAAGGCGATGGCCAGAGGCCGGAGCACCTGCGCCAACGTCTGCAGCACCTGCGCCCCCAGTACCAGGGCGATGAAGAGAACGGAGTATTTGACGACTTTGTCTTGCATAGGGGGAGATTAAAAATGAACAATGATAAATGAAAAGTTAAAAATGAAAAGTGAACAATGAATAATGATAAATGATTGGGGAAATTAAAAACTATAAATGAAAAAATTGGTCTCTAAATTTTTTATTTCCATTTTTCATTTATCATTTATCACTTTTCATTTCTTGAAGTTTTCACAGTTGATACCAACATGGCAATTAATTCCTTACAATCTGACTGCAAAGATTCAAACTGATCTTTGCTGATAAAGTCTGTGTCCTTTAACAAAGACAACCAATATTCCGTTTCGTTAGCCTCTTTCAATGAAATACTCATTTTACTGGCAAAATCCGCCTTACTCTGTCCAAACTCCGCTTCACGAATGAGTGCACCGATTGCAGTACCACTGCGAAGCACTTGTTTACTCAGCACAAACTCTTTTTTATCCTGCTGTAAAAATTGAGATAGTTTCACAACACGAATTGCAAATGTATAACTCTTATCTTTAAGCGGATTATCTCTCATAAACTATGGGGAAATTAAAAGTGAAAAATGAATAGTGAAAAATGAAAAGCGAACAACTAAAAATGAAAAGCGAAAAATGGATTTAAAAAATTTAGAGACCCAATTTTTCATTTATCATTGTTCATTGTTAATTATCCCCAATCATTTTTCACTTTTCATTTTTAGTTGTTCATTTTTTCATTGTTCACTTTTCACTATTCATTTTTCATTTATCGAATCCACCCCTGTTCCTTGAATCGTATCCGTAGCCGGTCAGCGATGGCCTCGGCCGTTCGTTTAGCTGCACCTTCGAGCTTACTGCTGCCTGTCATCTCACCATGCACTTTCATCCCTCCCATAACAAGAAGGCCGATCGGATTAGCGGTGGCGGCGAGTACCGCAATAGGAACAATCAAACCAGGCGTTTTGCCTCCGCCGGATTGGAGCTCGGCCGATCCAAGAAGGCGCGGGCCCTCAGGGGTCATTTGGTAGCCCTCCACGGCTGTCGTTAACTCTGTGGCTCCGGAGCCGAAACCAAGTGAGAGGCGTTTCACCGTACTGCCTTCTTCGAACGCTTCAAAATACCCTATGATCATAATGTTGTTGATTCGTGGAACGGTGTAGCTGGCACCCCTTAATCCCGGAAGTCCCATCTTCTGAATTTCCGTGACCAATGCCTTCGCCACGAGGACGCCCAGGTTTCGACCCATCTCGATTTGCTCTGGCGTTTGTGGTGTGGTGCTTTCAGCATACCGGCCTGCCGAAACGGACCAGGTTGGGATGTCGGCAGGTGTGGCCGCAAAGGGATACACATAAATACGATCGGGCCGAGCAATCTTTTCCGTGCCGATCTTCGATTCGTGCTTGGTTATCTTGGTTTTAGCACAACCGACTGCCACGACCAGGGCAACCACACATACTACGATACGCGTAAACGACTTCATGACGAAACCTCCTGAACTAAGTTAAAAATGAAAAGTGAACAACGAAAAATGAACAGTGAACAATGAAAAGCGAACCATAGAAGACCAATTTTTCATTTATCATTGTTTATTTTTAATTTTCCCCTATCATTATTCATTGTTCATTTTTCCTTGTACATTTTTCCTTGTTCATTTTTCGCTTTTCCTTGTTCGCTTTTCACTTTTCATTGTTCATTTTTAGTTTTCCCCAATCATTTATCACTTTTCATTTATCACTTTTCATTATCTCGTATTTTCTAACACTTCATCCAACGGGTTCCCGATGGATCCGGATGGAAATTTAATGTTCAAATATGCTGCAAGCGTGGGAGCAATATCGCTGGGTGCCACTCGCCGGGTGATCGTTTGCGCAGGCACATGGTGGCCGGCAAAAAATATCGGAACATAGGTATCATACGCCCATGGCGATCCGTGGATCGCCGGAATCGATCCAAGCCCC
>SMXE01000007.1 GCA_004357015.1 Caldithrix sp. | reverse complement strand
GCCCAGTCGAATCCGGCAACGTGGTTGTCATCCCCGCTGAATGCGAAACGTTTGCGCTCGAGTTGGAGATTGAGTATGAGCTTGTCGTACGAGGATCGGTAGAACGTCCCGCCAATCACCAGGCCTGCTTGCCCGTAGGCCAATCTGCCGCCAACCACGGTTTCCTGCAAAACGTCCTTCTTGCTTCTTTCATTCTCTGTGCGGTGCAACCCGGTAGCTGAAATGCCTGACACTGCTTCGTCCGTAACCTGTGTTGCGTCCAGGTTCGAGCGTGACACAAACGACGTGATTTCAAGGTTCCGCCACCGGACAAACGCGGAGGCCCCGCGCAATGCTGCGTTTTCGTCCACCGAAAGGTAGCCGCGCTGGCCGCGGGCGCGCCGCTTGATGGGATAAACTGCGTCAGAGCTTTTGGAGAATCCGTACGGGCTCCAGAGCACCAGCCCCTGTCCGAACTGCAGTTGGTAATCACCCACGAGCAGAGCGATGTTGCGAGTCGGCTTTAGCGCGACATAAAACAGACTGAGATCGTCGAGACTGCTTTCACCAGCATCTTTCTCCAGAAGCATGCCGCCCTCAACTTTTTCCCGCAATTTGATTTTCATCCGGTTATAGATTTTTGTTGATGAACTTGTGAAGGTGCCGTTTTCAAATCCCACCGGCTTGTCGATGCGGTCCGAGATCCGGGAACGCTGGTAAATTTGATAGGGCCGGATAGACGGCACGGCCGCTACTTTGACGGTGATGAACGGGTCTATGGCCGCAAAGGTCTCTCGATCCATTCCTGCCACGCGCAGCACGTCGCGTTTCTTCCTGAACAGTCCGTTTTGTTTGCGGTGGCGGATGATTTCATCGCGCAGCTTTGGCGACAACCACGGCAGCACGTCAAGCTGCTGCCGGGTCGCGGTGTTGATGTCGATGGGATTTTCACGCAGCTCCTGGATAGCATCGGCCAACTCCGACTGCTCCGAAGCGTCGGCCGCTGCTTCAAGATACGTCTCTTCCGGCCGTACCTGACACCAGGAACTTTCAGCAGAGTGAAGAATACAAATCGCTACGGAAAAGATTAGTGATTTTGCTGTTGAGGTCATTGCTTCTCTGCCACGCTTTCTACGACGATCATGTCCTGCATCCGTTCATATTTTTTGCGACCAATTCCGGCCACCTCTTGCACATCTTCTGTCTTGAGAAAGGGTCCGTTCGCCTCGCGGTATTCAATGATGGCGCGGGCGGTCTTCTCGCCAATACCCGGAAGCGAAACGAGTTCAGCCTTTGTTGCGGTGTTAATGTTGATCTTCGGATAGTTGGAGTTCTGTGCCGAGGTTGGTGGTGAAACCGCGGTGACCGGCCGTGCCGCTATGGTTGCAGAATCGGGCTGCTTTGATGGTTCGCTCGCACCAAAGGCCGCGCTCAGGGAGACTTGATGCGTCAACCCAAGGTCATTGTGGGTGAAAAAGGCATAATCCACTGAGAATCGCCTGAGTTTTATGCCGAAGCCTGCGGAGAAACGGCTGGGGTTGCTGGCAGTTCCGGCACGGAGAGCCAGTTGCGTCAGTGGTTGCAGTTCGACTCCAAACCGGAATTCTTCGCTGAATCGAGTCTCCTTGAAGAATTCGAGATTCAAGAGCACTTTGGGCGTCGGCGTGATGGAAAGGCCGGTCTTGAAAGTCTGTGGCAGTTCTTCGGTTCTTTCCCCGATCTTGGGGCGATTAATATTTTTAGCCAGAAAACCCCAGGCGAGATTGTTTGTGACCGGAATAACGAGACCCGCATCGATTCCAACAGCGCCAGCTGAGCCGTATGTGTCGATATCTAATCTTTGGTAGTTGAATGCCACACCGTAGAAGATTTTCTTCCTGAAATCGTGCGCAAACGCCAGTGTAAACCATTGTTCCTTGTACAGGCTATTGCCAATGTTTAGCAGCCCGATTCCGACTCGGTAGCCCAGAATCGGGAAGGTGACACTGACGGTGCCGAAGTCCACATCGTCGAGGCCGAACGGCTTCTGGTAGAAGAGTGAAGCTTCCACGGCTTGCAGTTGCGCCAAACCGCCGGGATTGAGGAAAACCGCGTCCGCTGTGTTCGCCAGCGCCACGTAAGCGCCACCCATCGCCAGCGCCCTCGCGCCGACGGGTAAGTCGCCCAACCCGGCACGAGCAACCGGTTGCATGCTGGCGATAAAAATGCCGGCGGCGAAAATTGTCTTTCCGTTACTCCACGCCCGGGTGGCGGAAAAGAAACCCTTGACTATCATGGTAGGTATTGTCTATATTTTTTTGTCGATTGCATGTTCACTTTTCGTTTCTGACGAATCAAGAATTCACACCGGAGGTAGAGCCGTGCGACAGTTTAAGCTCCGCAAGTTCATTTATCTCTTTGCTCCCTGCATCGCTGCCCTTCTTTTTGTCTGTCTGTTCGTTTCCCCTCTTTCGGCAGGAAGCGTCACGGCAAAAGTCAACGTCATTATTGAGAAGCTTCCAATTCTAAAACAAGAAAAGATGAAAGACTTTCATATCGTTATCAAAAACTATATCGAAAGTGTCGAGTGGCTGGAGGATGATGATCGAATGCCAATCGAAATCTCTCTGCAGCTTTTTCTTACCGAACGAGTTTCAAATGTTGAAGACCGGTACACGTGCGAGTTTCTGATTTCGAGCACCGACGTGCAATACTTTGACAAGCGCGTTCGTTTTGCGTATGAGCCGGGTGATGCGCTGGTTTATAACGAGCAGTCCGTTGACCCACTCACCGGCGTCGTAAACCTTTATGTAAATATGGTCCTCGGCAGTGAACTCGACAAGTACCGCAGTTTTGGGGGAGACGTATACTATAAAAGAGCCAGGAACTTCGCAGCTCTCGGCAAGTTTGTCCGTACCGAATTCATTCGCGGTTCGACCGAACGTGAAGAGCTGGTTCAGCGCGTGTTTGTAGAACCCTTTGTGACCTTTCGCAAGATGAAGGACTACTATTTTTATGGGCTCTACGCCTTGAAAGAGAACAATAATAAAAAAGAGGCCCGAAAAAACATTATTACCGCCCTCGATTTGCTCCAGAAAGCGAAGACATCAGAAACAAAAGCCAAATCAAGTGTGTTCGATGAACCGAAGCAGTTCCTCGATGCGCATTCGAGGGAAATTATCAATCTGTTCAAAGATTACAGTCATCGAAACGATGTGTTCAAAAAGCTGATTGAGTTAGACCCGGATCATAAGGAGTTGTACGAGGAGCACTTTACAGATTCATGACCGAATGCAACAAGATAATTAAACCGTAATTGCAAGTCAAGCATTTTTTCGAAGGAATCTATTCTTTTTCGTAAAACTTCACGACGAATTTCCCGTCCTCTTTCACATACCCGCGATACATGCCCTTGGTGTTGAACGGCATGGCGATGTTGCCGCTTTTGTCGATGGCAATGGCGCCGCCTGAGCCGCCGAGTTCCTTTAGCTTTTTCATAATCACGGTGTTGGCGGCCTCGGCCAGCGGCAATTTTTCATAAGCCATCAAGGCGTGAATATCGTAAGCGACCAGCAACCGCATGTAGTATTCACCCTGGCCCGTACACGAGACGGCGCAGGTCTCATTGTTGGCATACGTTCCGGCGCCAATGATCGGAGAGTCGCCTACACGCCCGAACATTTTGTTGGTCAGTCCGCCCGTCGAGGTGCCTGCTGCCAGGTTGCCAGCTTGGTCCAGCGCGACGGCGCCTACCGTGCCCTTTTCACCATAGAATTCCATTTTTTCCGATTTCTCGTCGCTGGATTCCTTTGCCTGTTCCTGCGCCACTTTCTCTTTGACGCGGACAAGGCTTTTCCATCTGTTCTCAGTGAAAAAATAATATTGGGACACGCGTTCCAATTGATACTCGACTGCAAAGTCTTCGGCACCGGCCCCCACCAGCATCACATGCGGCGACTTCTCAAGCACCAGCCGGGCCAGGGAGATCGGATTCTTGACATGTTTCACGCCGGAAACCGCGCCGGCTTCGAGCGTTGCGCCATCCATGATCGACGCATCGAGCTCGTTTGTGCCGTCGCTGGTGAACACAGCTCCTTTGCCAGCGTTGAAAAGCGGTGAATCCTCCATGATTCTGATGGTTGCCTCCACTGCATCAAAACTGGTTCCACCTTTTTTGAGGATTTCATACCCGGTCGCCAAAGCCTCTTCGAGTTTGCTGCGGTAGGCTGCTTCCTTTTCGGGCGTCATTTTTTCCCGGGAAATCGTGCCGGCGCCGCCGTGGATAACCATTCCAAACGATGGAGTGGGTTCGGCGGTTTGTGGCCTGCCTGCAACAGGAATGAGGAACAAACCTGCGAAGAAGATCATGCTTGCTACGAGGTGAGTCAATCTTTTGAAGATTCTGTCGTACTTCCCGATAATTGAGACATTTGATCGCGCTCCCGAAAACTTGTCTAACGTCGTACGCATGGTTGTTCCTCCGTTCTGCAAAGTAACCGCGTGTTCCACACGGGCATGGCTTTACAACACCGTGCAGAGAGAATTTTCGATGTGTAAAAGTAGCGATATTATTCATTTGAGTCAAGCTGTGGAACAAATTATTTGTTGGATTTGTATCAACTTAATGGTATATTTGACACTCAAATATCTTGCGCAGTAGACATGAAAAAGCGACTTAATAGCTTAACTTATTCCTTTCCACTCCTATTGCTGCTCTTTTCCGTCTCCTTTGGTCAAGACCAGTTGAGCGAGGCCGAAACCAGAAACTACGATCCGCGCACGGCCGATCTGGTCATTCAAGGTTCAATTTACGAGCTGAACGGTCAGTACGAGAAGGCGCTCAACGCATTTAATGAGGCGGTCATTTTCGAGCCTAATTCGGCGTCGATTTCTTTCGCAGTTGCCAGAAACTATGTGCTGCTTGGCAAACTCGAAACCGCAATGCAAATGTTGAAAGGCAGTGTTGTGGCCGAGCCGAATTTTGTTGACAGCCGCAGACTGCTCGCAACCATCTATCACCGTCAGGGGAAGCTGGAGCTGGCAGAGGAACAATATCGCGAAATCGTCCGGATCGATTCTGCCAATGTGGATGCATTGCTTAACCTGGGTGCAATCTACGAATCTCAAAACAAGTACCGGGAAGCTGCGCAGTGCTATGAAACAATGGTTGCACACGATTTGGCGAACGATGAGATCCAGTTTCAACTTGGCAACCTTTATTTCCAGATGAAGGAGTATGAGGCAGCAGAGCAGGCCTTCCGGAGCTATATTCGCGATTTTCCGGAACAGGAACGCGGCTACCTTGCCGTGGGCGCGTTGCTGATGGCACAGGAAGACACCACAGGCGAAATTGCCTGGTACGAAAAGACTTACGCGGAGAATACGACTTTTGCAGCGGTGCGTGAAGAACTCGCCAGCACGCTGGTCGCCATCAGGGACTGGGATGCAGCCGTGGCACTTTATGAGCGCGCTGTTTCCGTCGACACCACTGACCTGATTACGCGTATCCGGCTTGGCGACCTTTACTACGCTAAAGGCGACACTGCCGAAGCTGTTCAGATGTTTGAAGAGATCACAGACTCGCATCCCAGGGAATGGCGCAGCTACTACAAGCTCGGCATGATCTATTTCAGTGGCGGAGACTTCGGCGAAAGCATCCGCTATTTTGAAAAGACCGCCGAGTTGAATGACTCACTGCCCGATGCCTGGTTTCGCATGGGAATAGCCTATCAGCAGGAAGGCGACCTCGATAAGGCGGAAGAGAGCTATCGTAAGGCGCAGAAACTGGCACCGCTGCATTCGTGGGTTAATTTCAATCTGGGCAATCTGCTTTTCCAGAAGCGGGAGATGGAAGAGGCCATCCGGTTTCTTGGCAAGGCAGTTGCAGGCGATCCAGACAATTCCACTATGTTGAGCACGCTTGCGGCCACTTACGAGGAATTGCAAGACCATGAAAAGAGCGAGGAGCTTTATCTCAAGGCGTTGGAGATTGAGCCGGACAACCCGACGATTTTAAATAACTTAGGCTACAGCCTGGCGGAAAGAGGCGAGCGTCTCGATGAAGCACTGGAAATGGTCGAGAAAGCGCTGGAGAAAGAACCGGAAAACGGCGCCTTTCTGGATACTATCGGATGGATCTATTTCAAACTGAGCGATTACGAGAAAGCCCTCGAATACATCACGAAGGCCATCGAAAGCCGGGACGAGTCGGCGGAAGTTATGGAGCATCTGGGTGATGTGTACCAAAAACTCGGCCAGTCAGACCTGGCGGCGGAGTACTGGCAGCAG
>SMXE01000063.1 GCA_004357015.1 Caldithrix sp. | reverse complement strand
TCGTACTACAAACCCGCAACATTGTATTTTTTGGGCAAAGTTTTCTATCTGGGTTTGTAATTTTCAAAATAACAAATCGCAAATGACAACAAATCACAAAAAATAAAATCCCAAACCCTTAGTTAGTGGTCAGTAGTGGCATATGTTTGAAATTTGTCATTTGGATTTTGTGATTTGCGGCTTCGCCGCGCCAGGCACATTCGTGGTTTGATTTTCAAAAGAGAAATGGAAAAGAGAGATATCATCATAGTAGGCTCTGGCCCGGCAGGTATTTCGGTAGCGCTTAGCTTAAAACAGAGCGCCGCTGCTTTGGCAGCTGAGGTCCTTATCCTTGAAAAAGAACAACATCCGCGGCACAAGCTGTGCGGTGGCGGCGTTACCGAATTCGCCGAGCAGATCCTTGACGACTTGCAGGTCGAACGGCGCGTGGCCGGTTTCCCAATTCACCGGGTACGCTTCCACATCGGCAGGAAGCCGCTGGAATTTGCACGTGAAAACCTGATGCGCATCGTGTTGCGCAGTGAATTTGACGCTGACCTCGTGCGACAGGCACGCGTGCGGGGCGTCGAAATCCGGGAAAATGAGGCCGTGCTCGAACTTGGCCGCCAGGACGGTCGGGTGCAGGTCAAGACCTCGCGGGATGTGTACCTGGCACGGGTGGTCATCGGGGCGGATGGCGCGCGTAGTCTTGTACGACGAAAAATGATCCGCGAGAATGCTACGCGGGTGTCGCGCTTGCTGGAAGTCGCAGTAAAGGTTAATGCCGAAGAGACGCCCGAGTTCAGAGAAAACATGGCCGTACTCGACTTTCGTCCGCTGACGCAGCATTTGCAGGGCTATCTGTGGGACTTCCCCTCGTTCATCAACAATGAAGCGCACCTCAACATTGGCGTCTTCGATAGCCGAATCCGGGAAGACAGGCGGGCAGACCTCCGGCGCCTGCTGACCCACAAACTCGAAGCGCGCGGCATGTCGAGCACAGAGGTAGGCTTGATGGGGCACCCGGAGCGCTGGTTTGTGCCCAATGGCATCTACTCCTCTCCCAACGTGCTGCTGGTGGGTGATGCAGCCGGCATCGAACCGTGGCTGGGCGAAGGCATTTCCATGGCGTTGGGCTACGGACCCGTGGCGGCGGACGCGGTCAAGCGTGCATTCGAAACCAACGACTTCAGTTTCGAAAACTACAATCAACTCATCGCTGACAATCGCCTGGGTAAGCTGCTGAATCGCAACCGCTTGATCGCCAGGTACTTTTATTGGCGCAAGCTCAGACCGCTGGTCGATGGTCTGGCCAGCGTCCTGCTCGCCCACTTCACAGAAAAGAAAGGCATTGCGGCCCGCCTGATTGAGTGAATGCCATGAAAATTTCGATTCATGAGTCCACTAACGGTTGAGAAATGAAAGCGAAAAACGACAAAGCCTGGTTTCAGAGCATCGACGAAAACTTTCAGGACCGATACCCACTCAACGAAATCATCTACCGCTGTCCACATTCGGGGGAGTTGCTCGAGGTTCGCCACGATCTGGACAGCTTAAAATCGAAATCCCCGGCACAATGGCAGGAACTGTTTGCGCAGCGACAGATGCAGGCGGCCGGGCCATTTGCCAGCGGCGTCTGGAGCAAAAAGGAGTGGGTTTGTCCGGTTGTGGAAGACCGGCATATCGTTTCCA
Organism: Caldithrix sp.; assembly: GCA_004357015.1. Taxonomy (GTDB): domain Bacteria; phylum Zhuqueibacterota; class Zhuqueibacteria; order Oceanimicrobiales; family Oceanimicrobiaceae; genus CR04bin15. Next base: position 3,748 of record SMXE01000063.1, on the reverse strand, counting down.
TGGGGGAAGGCCGCACGCCGCTGTTCAACGCTGCGGCGCTGGCGCAGGAAACCGGCATCCGGCGCCTCTGGGTAAAACTGTGCGGCAACAGCCACACCGGCTCGTTCAAAGATCTGGGCATGACTGTGCTGGTTTCCATGGTCAGGCAAATGATCGCGGACGGCAAGAAGATCAAAGCGGTGGCTTGTGCTTCCACCGGCGACACCTCTGCTGCGCTGGCGGCTTACTGCGCCGCTGCCGGCATTCCGGCGCTCGTGCTGCTGCCAAAAGGCAAAATCTCCACGGCGCAGCTCATTCAACCCATCGCCAACGGCGCCCTGACACTGGCGTTGGACACCGACTTCGACGGTTGCATGAAAGTCGTGCAGGAACTCACAGAATCAAAGGAAATCTACCTGGCCAATTCGATGAATTCCTTACGCGTCGAGGGACAGAAGACCGTGGCAATGGAAGTGGTGCAGCAGCTCGACTGGCGCGTGCCGGACTGGATCATCGTTCCGGGCGGGAATCTGGGGAACGTGTCAGCCATCGGCAAAGGCTTGCTTGAAATGCACGAGGTCGGTCTCATCGACCGTCTGCCGCGACTGGTCTGCGCCCAGGCGCAAGAGGCCAACCCTCTGTTCGAAAGCTACCAACGCAGCTTCGAGGATTTCGCAGCCAAGCCTGCCAACACCACCCTTGCTACGGCCATTCAAATCGGCGATCCGGTGAGTGTGAGAAAAGCCATCAAAGTGCTGAAGCGCTTGGACGGTATCGTAGAGCAAGCTAGCGAAGAAGAGCTGGCGAACGCGTGCGCACGCGCCGATGGGCACGGTCTTTTCACATGCCCCCAAACGGGCGTCGCGCTGGCGGCGTTTCTCAAGCTGGTCGAGAAGAAAGAAATAAAATCGCAGGATGAAGTCGTTGTTATCTCCACCGCGCACGGACTTAAGTTCACAGATTTCAAGGTAAGGTACCACGAACAAGACCTTCCCGGCATCGCGTCGCGGTTTGCAAATCCGCCGGTAGAAATTCCGGCCGACGTCTCAATCGTTCGGCAAAAAATCGACGAGCACTTCGGGTAGGCAACTTTGCTCAAAAACGGAATCACGAATTCGAACAAATCGACACGAATAGGATCGCCAGCCCGTGTCGCCTCCCAAACCACGTCTTTAGTTATTCAATTCACATGAACGAAATAGCCAATAACCTTCTCCCCTTCAAACCGCACCCGCTCGTCCCCGGCGGGCACCTGCAAACCATCGTCGGCTACTATCTGCCCGGTGCCAACCATGTTCGCAGCACCAAACGCCACCACATCCACTGCGGCGACGGCGACCAACTGGTCGTCTGTGAAAACCGGCCGAACCGCAAAGCGCCGTTTAAGAAGATTATCGTCTTCATGCACGGACTCGGCGGCGACGCCAACTCGCCCTACATGCTGCGACTCGCACACCTGTTCCAGAACCGTGGCTGGACCGTCTTCCGTATGAATCACCGCGGCTGCGGCGACGGACACGGACTGGCAAAAAGCACCTACCACTCCGGCAAAAGCGACGACGTCAGCCGGGTGCTGCTCAAAATCGCCGACCTCCACCCGGGCATCCCCATGCTGGCAGTTGGGCTCTCGCTCAGCGGCAACGCCCTGCTCAAACTGCTGGGACAAGCTACCGAAGCCATTCCACCAACCCTGCGCGGCGCCATCGCCGTGACGCCCCCTATCGAGCTTTCCCGCTGCGCCGACGCGCTGGGCAAACCGCAAAACCGGATCTACGACCGCCGCTTCGTTCGCATGCTCAAGACCGACATGGCAGAGCGGCAACGAAAATTCCCTGACTTCCCCGATCTCCGCTTTCCACGCGGCTGCACCCTCCGCCACTTCGATGAGATCTGCACCGCCCCCCTGCACGGTTTCACCTCGGCCGAAGACTACTACACCCAATGCAGCGCCAAACAATTTCTGGCAGCGATCAAAACCCCCACCGTCCTCCTCGCCAGCCAGGACGATCCGTTCATTCCGCCGGAAACCTTCACCCGCTTGCCTGAAAACGACATTGTCACCTACCACATCACCCGCCACGGCGGCCACATGGGCTTCGTCTCCGCAAGCAAGACCCCGCTCGGCAATCACCGCTGGATGGATTATGCGATTTTGGCTTATTCGGAAGGAATGTTACGTAATCGTTGATCGATGATCGACGATTGGCCTCTTCTCAAGATAATAATCATCGAACTTCGATCAACGCTCATCGATCCAAAACTGCATGTTTATGCGATAGTAGCAGATGTGACCACAGGTGGCAAACTACAAAATAGACAACACTGAAAAATAGTGCAGCATACTTCCGCTCAAAACAAAAACGTGCCAAACAGCATGGCCGTAGGGGAGCCCTCGCCAAGCATAGAAAATTACGCCAGCGGTGTAAGATAATCCACCCAAGATCATCAAAGTGAGGCTCAATGGCGGCACGTGTTCTGATAATTCTTTGAGAGCCACCACACAGAACCAGCCCATGAAAAGGTAGATTGCTACTGAAACCTTCCCAAATCTCGGCATGAAAATGAATTTCAGTATGATCCCGAAGATCGCTAATGCCCAAATGATTGCCAATATACTCCAACCCCAGGCGCCCCTCAGACTCACCAACATAAATGGCGTATAAGAGCCTGCAATCAGCAAAAAAATTGCAGAATGATCTAATTTTTTAAAGAACATCTTCGCGGTCGGTTCTGAGACGCTGTGATAAAGCGACGACGCCAGATACAGCAGGACCAGGGTACTGCCAAATATTGAAAAACTCACAATGTGCCATACGTCACCATGTAATACTGCAAATACCACCAGCACCACGAGTCCGGCAATACTGAGCAACGCGCCCACCCCATGCGTAAGGCTATTGACGATTTCCTCCCTAACTGTGTATCTTTGGTGATTGTTATTCTGTGTGACCGACAATTCGTTTACCTTTCAATTTATGTGGCTCTGATTCAATTCCTGATCCCCGCTCGCTCGGCGTCATCGATCATTCCATTTTACCGAATCGTCAATTTGAACATGCTACGGTGGAGCCGCCTTCACCGAGGAATACCCCAAGGCCAAACGCCGCCCGGGCGGACACGCTGCTACGTGGTTTGGATTCAACGCAACGGAGGTGTGAACAAACTCTCACGACAATGAACAACACACAGGGATTCGAGCTTGTCAAAGCGGCCTGGTTTTCTTTGAACCTTGCCGATACCCATTTTTGTTCCGCTGTGAGGAAGACTCGCAGAACGTCTGAGTAAAGGTATAAAGGTATAGCTAATTTTTCTTCTTCACCCTTGTCTTCTTTCCGGCTTTCTTGGTGGTGCTCTTTTTTGCTCCCTTTGTCGTGGTGGTTTTCTTGGTCCCCTTCTTGACGGTTGTCTTGCCTGTTTTCTTGTTTGTCGTCTTACTGGCGCCTTTTTTTACTGTCGTTGTTTTCCCTCTCGATGAGGTTGTCTTAGTGACTTTCTTGGTCCCCTTGGCTCCGGAAGTTGTGTAAGTGACGCTCGTTTTCTTCTTAACCAGGGTAGAGGACCGCGGCTTATAGTTTATTTTATGGACGCTCCTAACTCGCGTTGTTTTGGTGAAATGGAAAGTAGATCTGCTCGTCCACCTGACCGTACGGGTGTGATAAGTATTTATGGTTACATGGCGGTGCGGCCGCCACCAGCGCGGATAAAATCCCACATGAAACACGGACCGGTAAGGACGGTAGACGGGTCTGTAAATCCAGGTGATCAATGG
>SMXE01000062.1 GCA_004357015.1 Caldithrix sp. | reverse complement strand
CATGCCGCTTCCTCTTCCTCGGCAACGTCTTCGTTGCTTATTTTCTCAGCAAACGCCACCAGTCTTTCGGTGGCGTCCGACCGCCGATTCAGCAGCACGTCTTCCACTAGTTGCAAGAGGTCTTTCGGGATCTCTTGGTACACCTCAAGCTGGCCAGCGTTAACGATGCCCATGTCCATGCCGGCAGCGATGGCGTGGTAAAGAAAAGCCGAATGCATGGCCTCCCGCAGCTTGTTGTTGCCGCGGAAAGAAAATGAGATGTTGCTGACGCCGCCGCTCACCTGGGCAAGCGGCAGATTTTGTTTGATCCATTTGGTCGCTTCAATGTAGTCAAGCGCGTAATTGTTGTGTTCTTCGATGCCGGTGGCCACGGTCAGAATATTCGGGTCGAAGATGACGTCCTGCGGCAGAAACCCGATTTCTTCAATGAGGATGGTGTAGGCGTGCCGGCAAATCTCGATCTTGCGCTCAAGCGTCGCGGCCTGGCCGTTCTCGTCAAAGGCCATCACGATGACGGCGGCGCCATACTCCAGGACTTTTCTGGCGTGCTCTTTGAACTGCTCTTCGCCCTCTTTCAAGCTGATGGAGTTCACCACACCTTTGCCCTGCAGGCAGCGCAGCCCGGCTTCGATGACCGACCATTTGGAGGAATCGATCATGATCGGTACGCGCGCGATGTCCGGCTCCGCACTCAGGAGATTGACGAAAGTGACCATCACTTGCTCGGAGTCGAGCATGCCTTCGTCCATGTTGATGTCGATGATCTGGGCGCCGTTTTCCACCTGCTGGCGCGCCACGGACAGCGCTTCTTCGTAGTTGCCTTCCGTGATCAGGCGCGCGAATTTGCGCGAACCGGCGACGTTGGTGCGCTCGCCCACGTTGACAAAGTTCGTGTCTTCGGTGATCACCAGCGGCTCGAGTCCGCTAAGGCGCAGGTACGGTTTGATTTCGGGTTTCTTGCGCGGTGTGTAGCGGGCCGCCTCTTCGGCGATGGCCTGGATGTGTTCCGGCGTCGTGCCGCAGCAGCCGCCCACCAGGTTGACAAAACCGCTGCTGGCGTAGTCTCTGAACTGCTCTGCCATGAATTCCGGCGTTTCGTCGTAGCCGCCGAATTCGTTGGGCAGGCCGGCGTTAGGGTAGAGGCTGGTGTTGCAGGGCGCGATGCGGGCAAGCTCTTCGATGAACGGCCGCATTTGCTGCGAACCGAGAGCGCAGTTTAGCCCCACACTCAGTAAATTCTTGGTGTGTGAAACGGAAACCCAGAACGCTTCGGTGGTTTGGCCGGAGAGGGTGCGGCCGCTGGCATCGACGATGGTGCCTGAGATCATGACCGGCAGCGTTTTCCCAATCCTGAAGAAGTATTCCTGAATGGCGTAAATCGCGGCTTTGGCATTGAGGGTGTCGAAAATGGTCTCCACCAGGAGAATATCGACGCCGCCGTCCACCAAGCCTCGCACCTGCTCGCTGTAGGCGTTCGCCATCTGCTCAAACGTCACCGCCCGGTAGCCCGGATTGTTGACGTCTTGCGACATGGAGAGAGTCTTGTTCGTCGGGCCCAGGGCGCCCGCGACGAAGCGCGGCTTTTCGGGCGTCTGTCGTGTGAACTCGTCCGCCACCGCGCGCGCGATTTTGGCCGCTGCCAGATTGATTTCGTAGGCTTTGTCCTCCAGGTGGTAATCGGCCTGCGATATGGGCGTGCAGTTGAACGTGTTGGTTTCGAGGATGTCCGCGCCTGCTTTGAGAAATGCCCGATGGATATCCGCGATGAGCTCCGGTTGCGTGACGGAAAGCAGGTCGTTATCCCCCTTCAAGGGGTGTGGATGGTCTTTGAACTGCTCGCCGCGAAAATCCTCTTCGCTCAGACCGTGGCCCTGAATCATCGTTCCCATTGCGCCATCGAGCACCATGATGCGGCTATCTAAAATCTCAAGCAGTTGTCGAAGCTTCATATCCATTTCTTGAAAACCAATCACTCAATAAACAATAAACCATTCCTACCTACAAACGACAAAATTTCCCCAAAAGATTAGACAATTTTCCGGAAGATACATCGAGCAAACTTCAAGATAGGTAAAATCTCGTAGAAATTCAAGTCTGGAAATCCGAACACAGCAGGCTAATAAAAGAAGTTGGGGGGGAGCTTCAGTAACTCAATCACCAATCACGAATCACCAGCCTAAGGCGCGAGCAAATTCGTCGAGCTCGAGGGCTGCAAACCGCCGAAGGAAAAAACATTCAGTCCGCTGCGCTTATCGCTGACGTAGATGTTCCCCGAAGGTGCAAACGGATAGACGCCAAATGCGCCGTCGAAGCCTGAGCCGGATTCAGCAGAAGTGTCGAATTCATCCACAAGCGTGGGTTTGGCCGGATCTGACACATCAAAGACGCGAAAGCCCGCGTTGTAGTAGGCGACGTAAGCAAAATCACCGATGATATACAGATTGTGCACCGTAGCAGATTGGTCTGCGAACTCGCCCACCTTTGTCGGATCGTTCAGGTCGCTGATATCCCAGACAGTGAAATCCGCCGGTTTGCTCTGCGAATCGGCGAGCTCGTCACAAATAAAGAGGAATCTGCCGTCTTCCGTTGGCCAGCCGCTGTGGTGAAGCGCGATGTCTGGCGAGTCGATAGTCGATAGAAGCCGGGGCGCCAAAGGGTCGGTAACGTCATAGATGTTGGTTGAACTGGAGGAGCTGAAATCGTACCAGCGGTTACCGATGACAGCCGAGTCGTGGCTGCCGCTGCCGCCCTTCCATATCTGCACCGGGTTTTTGGGATCGATATTCAGATTGGAAATCCGGTTCGGCTGCCCGTCAAAGGCCTGAAACATGAAGCCAGTGGACGAAATGAAAACGTTGTGGGATGAGGGGAAAGTGCCAACAACCACGGGCGCCGAGGGATTAGATATGTCCACAATGGCGCCGTCGCCGGTGCTGCGGCCGTCCACCGCGTAAACGTAGTTTTGCCACACTTTCACGTCGAAGCCGGGTGCGGTGCTCACGGTTGCAACCAGCACGGGATTGCTTGTGTCGGTGACGTCCACGATGTGGAAGCCGCTGTTAGGATCGCTGCTTGGGAGAAACAGCCCGAAGCCGACAATGGCGTACTCTTTGCTGGTGGCGTCATCCATGTAACCCCAGACGTCGGTCAGGCTACCGCTCAGGGCCAGGCGGGACAATCTCTCGATCATGAACTCTTCACCGCCGCCGTCATCGCCGGAGCAGGAGAGAGATACTGCGAGAGTAAGGCTCAGTAGACATGCGAGTTTCTTCATGGTTCTCCTATCGCTGTTGGTGGATTGTTACAGCTTCAATACAAAAAGGTGACCTCGAGTATTCCCAGGGCTTTGCGGACAACCGAAGTGGTAAGTTAAGAAATAGGCAAACTTTTGCAAGCTTTCCTTTACTATGCTGAGCTTAGGAATTGAGCTCCAACTTTTGCTTGACTCTTTTCCTGCGGTTTAAGATATTTGGCAGTCGTATGACCAAGCGTACTTGCACAGAATTTGCCGCCCGCCTGCTCTGCCCGCCATGGAATCCTGTGTGAAACAAATCAATTTGGGCTTGCATCCCGCAGGCATTGGTTGACTTCTGCATTCAGTCTGCTTGGAAATGCCCGGACTTTTTCAGGATTTTGTCAGAAATCTGACGACAGAAACCGACTTTCTCTAAGAAAGTCGGTTTCTGCCTTTGCGTTTTAAGACTGTACGACCTCACTTGGAGGGGGGTCAACATCGTGGTGCCGGAATTCGGCGTGTCCGAGGCTGAGTATGAGGGGGGATTTTACTATGAAACCCTACAACAAAAATCTCAAACAACCCTCGCGGGAGCTGCGCAAAAACATGACCGACGCCGAGCTTCTGCTTTGGTCACGGTTGCGTAAAAAGCAAGTGAAGGGGGTGCAGTTCTATCGCCAGAAGCCGCTCGGAAATTACATCGTGGACTTCTACTGTCCCGCAGCGAATCTGATAGTGGAAGTGGACGGCGGTCAGCACTACACCGATGAAGGCAAAACGAAGGACCGCGAGCGGGACAACTACCTCGCCAGCCTCGACCTGAAGGTGCTTCGCTTTTCAAATTCGGATGTTCTGAAGGAAATCGATGCGGTGCTACAGATGATTTTGGGGAATGTTGAGGTTAGAGATTGGAAAAAATCCCCCTAAATCCCCCTTTAGGAAAGGGGGATTCGTAATATAACGTCGACACTTTTGCTCCGCACGGGCGGCGCCTTTTCCACCGAAACAAATCGGCCGCAACGAGCCTGGTGTTCCCCCGCTATTTTCCCCTTTGAAAAAATTTGCAAAACGCTGAAAGAATCCGTATATTTTTGCGTCTTGAACGGGCGGACAATCTTGCAGCGCCAAACAGGAAAGAGTGAATGACAAGCGACACAGATCCTTTAGAACGGTTTCAGGCACTGTACCATGCGTTGCAGCAGCACAACCTGCCTGAGCCGGCCGCGGTCACGCTTGCTACCGCCAGTTTAGCGGGCAAACCGTCGGCACGCACGGTGTTGCTGAAGGAATTCGACCAACGCGGATTCGTGTTTTATACGAATCTGGCAAGCCGTAAGGCGCGCGACTTGGAGGCAAACCCGCAGGCCGCACTCTGCTTCTACTGGGAGCCTATCCATTATCAGCTGCGGGTGGAAGGCCGCGTTGAGTTGGTTTCCAGTGAGGAGGCGGACGCCTATTTCGCCACCCGGCCGCGCGGCAGTCAGATCGGCGCCTGGGCTTCCCGGCAAAGTGCAACATTGTCCAATCGCGCGGAGCTTGAGGCCGGTTTTCAGGAATACGAAAGCAGATTTGCCGGCAAAGATGTGCCGCGGCCGGATTTCTGGTCCGGCTACCGGCTGGTGCACGACTGGATGGAATTCTGGGAGAGAAGAGAAGACCGCTTACACGAGCGGACGCTTTACACACGCACGGAACGAGGCTGGCAGGTCAGCCTACTGTTCCCCTAAGATTCTGAAAGGTGGATGGATGAAACGCACAATTCTAAATCTCGGTTTTGCCCTTGGTTTCATGCTTGGTCTGTCAGCGGATGGTTTTGCGCAGATGTCGGACTATGACCTGTTGAGCGACCTGCCAGAGGGTTGGGAAAAGGTCTGGATTGAAAGAAAGCTGGGCGTGGCCAAGCCCACAAAGTACGAAGTCAAGGTAGAAAATGATACCAATCAGGTTTTGAAAGCGACCAGCATTGAGTCGGCATCGGCGCTCTGGCGCATGCTCGACATACGACCGGGCAGCGTCGGCAAAATATCCTGGCGCTGGAAGGTGGAACGCACTTTGTCTGACAAGACTAGGGAAAAAACCAAAGAGGGTGAGGATTACGCTGCGCGTGTAATCGTAGTATTCGAGCCGCATTTGGTGAGCTGGAAGACGCGCGCCATTTGCTACGTCTGGGCCGCGAAGCAGCAGGTAGGCAGTATTTACCGCAGTCCTTATGCCAGCAGTGTCGGCGTCATCGTCCTGCAAAGTGGCAAGGACAAGCGCGGTGAGTGGATTGCGGAGGAGAGGAATTTCGTGGCTGACTATCACAAGGTTTTCGGCAGGCAGCCAGAGCTGGTTACGGCTGTCGCGCTGATGGTGGATACGGACAACACGCACCAGGATGCAGTCGCGTTTTTTGACGATATTAAGCTTTCCATAAGTGATCCGGTCGTAGACGCTGAACGCGTGAAGCGAAGAATGAGATTCCAAAATTGAGTTTCTCGAAACGGTCAATCTCGATTATTATGGCAGCCTACCGCTAAGACTGCCTTCAGGATGAGTTTTCCTTTAGATAGATGGCGAGTTTATTGTTCTCCATAGCCCTATGTTATCTAATCTTTCACGTCTCTGCGCTTTT
>SMXE01000061.1 GCA_004357015.1 Caldithrix sp. | reverse complement strand
TGAGTGGGTGAATATTTTGGAAAAAAATAAGCCACAGATTCACACAGATTGAACACGGATAAAATGAATTTAGAATATGAAGATATAACCGAGGCTACACTAGGTTCAGCTTTTTAAGTGTACGATATTCTCGCTATGGCTCTTAGAGAAAGTCTATCAAGAAGCATTACAGGTTGAATAGTTACGCCGGGGATATTCTGCGGAAATAGAACATCCTGTAAAAGTAAAGTTTAAAGGTGTTATTGTAGGCGAATATGAGGCGGACTTGCTTGTCGATGAAAAAGTAATCGTGGAACTTAAAGTTGCTAAAGGATATAATTCAAAAGATGAGCCACAATTACTCAATGAACTAACATTTCTCACTTCATTTTGAGGCTAAATCTTAAGTATTTGTGCTCAAACGCGGAAATTGGATTTGGTAAAGGACACCTAAGTTCAATAAAGACAGAAATGTTATTTTCGATAACTTCTATCATGATATTCGATTAAGTCCATATATAATAGATATATATGCCCACTTTTTGAAGTGAGAAATGTTAGTTAAGAATTTATAATTCCAAAATCCTTAGCATTCTTAGGGCCACGATGGGGCCACTGGTTGTCATGTGACCGTGTGTAATTCTCTGTTAACTCATGCAAAAACAAGTGAACAAGAGATTGTGTTTGGATGAGCTTAACGGCTATTGTTTTTATGTTACTTAGGTGGGATGAAAAGAAGATTATGAGTCCGCTGCTCTAACCGACTGAGCTAAGGGCCCTGGTGGGACAAAAAGCGAGCTTAAATATATCTCGCCGACCGGTAAAAAGCAATGACTTTTTTTCAGGCTCCAGGAAATTCAATTTTACCGGAATTTCTAATCTTAAAAGAAAAAAACTGCGAGAAGCGCAGAGCGCAAAACGAACGCCGCGGGCGGCTAAACCTCCCGAATCGCGATTCGGATTTGGGTGTGCCAGGTATCACCGCTATCGAGATCGAAGCGCCAGTGCGGCAACACGACAGAACTTTGATAAACCCGCTCAAAGCCGGCCTCGGATTGCGAGATCGTTTCAATGGGAAAGCGCCAGAAAGTCGCCCGGCGGTCGGTTTTGACAGAAACTTCAACGCCAAGCCATTCATCAAGCAGGCGGGCCTCGCTGGCATCAGCCACCTCGCCAGAGCTCTTGAGGCGACGATCAGCGAGCTCGTGGCCGGGAAATACAAAGTAGCGGTCCGGCGCATCGCCGGCGAGCAGAGAAAAGTCCCATTCGGAGCCAAACCAGAAACTTCGACTTTCCGAGCCACAATTCCGGATGGAGTAACTCACGTGCAGCTCAGCCAGATTGCGTGGAATCACGATCTCCTTGCGCAGTTCAACCATGGCTGCGCCGTCAGGCCACAGCACCTGCCCTTGCCGCGTGAGCGTCACACGCAGACCCTCAGCAGATTCCTCGACCGAAGTTTGATATTCAGATTCAACAAAGTCTCCGCCCGTCTCATGGGTGCAGTTTGCAAATTCACTTAAGTTCGTACCTTCTTTTAAAAAATGGTCGATGCAGGAAACCCGCCGGTAGTGATCGTAAAACAGCATCTTGTCAAGACCTTCTTCCTTCATCACCACGAGGTCATGAATGCTCCGGATTTCATTTGGGTCGTGCTGCTGCGATTCAGAAGTTTGCGCGGCTTCAACCAGCTTGCTGTGATAGCTCTCCTCCCTGCGGGTCATGGTATCCATCACGTTGAGTGCCTTTGGCTTGAAATCCAGTTCGAAAACAGACCCGCCAACGTGCGGCGACACACAGACACTCAGCAGCCGGTTCGAGACGATTATCTCCTCCCGGCCATCCCCGTCAAAATCGGTTTTCTCCCACGCCAGCCAGTCCCCTTGGCCGTGGTCGAGTTCATCCAGCAGCACCTCGCACTGAATGAATTCGTGGTAGGTGGCATATCGCAGGTGATTTAAGTAGACCCCGCCGAAAACGCCGTGCCAGTACGGGCAGTTGCACTGTCCGGCCCAGAGGTGGTCCTGCGCCGATTTTAACTTCTCGTCTTCGCCGTGCCGGGCCGCCAACCGGGTCAACCGCTTCCTCAGGTGCAGCATCTTTTTGTGCATGTTGTTGGATTCGGGATACTTCGCCAGAAAATTACGCCAGAAACCGCCGCGCACAAACACCTTGAAACGATCGTGCAATTGCTGCTGTTTAAGGGCCTGCTCAAACTGCTCGTACTCCTTAATTGCGCCTGTCGGCATGGCCCACTCCATCATCTCGCGGTAGGAAGCAGTCGGCAGATAAATTCTGCCTTTAGGCTGCATGACTGTCAGCGCTTCGGAAAGTTGAATGATGTTGACCCAGTCTGCATTGTCTTCCAGAGCGTGAAAGAATTGCTCCAGCCAGCCGTTTTCGTAACAGTGCTCATAAGTGTCGGGCCAGGCGCCAAATTTCTCGCCATCGTCGGCGAAGACCACCAGACGATCACCCTTCTCGGTTGCGATAGAGCGCAGATAGTCGATGGTGTACTCCGGTGGCTGAAACGGAATCGCATAGCGCAGCTGTTCACTGATTGGAAAGAGGTAAACGGTGGCGCCCTCCTCCTCGGTGATGTAGTAACTCAACAGATCTTCATCCTTTACCCCCGCGTTCTTGAAATGCGAATCGTCAAGGACCAGGTACTTCACCCCTGCTTCGGACACCGGCTTCGGCAGGTGCGGCTCCCAGATGCGCTCTGCCAGCCACATGCCAATCGGCTCGTAGCCCGTCTCTTCCCGCACAAGATTGCTCAATTTCTTGATCTGCCCGACCTTGTCCTCGTACGGAATGATGGACATGATGGGCTCATAAAACCCACCCGTCATCATTTCAATCTGACCGGATTCGACCAGCTTTCGCAGGCGCGGAATGAATTCAGGTTTGTTTTCCTTGATCCACTTGAACAGAATCCCTGAGTAGTGCTGCGCCATCCGAATCTTTGGATGCCTCTCTAAAAGCTCCAAAAACGGCAGGTACGACTTTTGATAGGCCTCCTCAAAAACGAAATCGAAATTGCCCACCGGTTGATGATTGTGAATGCCAAATGCGATGTTGATTTTTTTCAATGCCTGCCCTTCCTCTTCTTGTTCCAGTTCTTAACGAAAACTCTTGTTCTGGAAATTCACCAATTCAGATCAATGACCCCTCATCCGATCACCAGAATTTGCTCCATGCCCACATTCGGGATGTAAACAGTATGTACTTTTTTGTCTGAGTCGAGATTGCCGGCTTCTGTGGAAAAAGAATAATAGCGTTGATTGCCGGCGCCGAAATTGAAGCGGCCACGGGTAACTGTTGTTGAAATAGATGCCGTAAGCCTGGCAATCCCGCATGCCGACGAAAAAGGAATCGTCTGATAAACCGAATCTTCTTCGATTCTCACTGCAAAACCCCCGCACCGAAGATTCACTTACTGATTGCCATGTCCTTGCTCGATTCGGCAAGGCCTCTAAAATTCGGATCGATGGCCTCAAGACGCCTCGAGATTGAACGCGCGTTATCATCTTGTCCATTCAGAGCGTAGGCCTGACTTAAATTGTACAAAACCTCAGGATCTCTCGGCGCAATTTTCATGGCCATTTCAAGCAGTGGCGTGGCATCCTGAAGCCGTCCAGTCCTCAGATAGATGATGCCGATCCACTTCAATGCAAAAGGCGTCTTCTTCACCTTTAGAGATGCGTAGAGCGCACGGTCCTACAACTTCGCTTTTCGCTCTACCCTGTGAGGAAACAACAATTCTTAGAACAAATTCTTTTTTTCGTTTTCAAGTTCAATGCAGCGGCCAAGCAGCTTGGCCCTACGTGGCGCGTCTAACTCTGTTTGCTTCAGATCTTCCCTGATCGTTGCAATCTCCTGCTGTAGCTTTTCCTTCTTCAAGGCTGCGATGCAATCGGCTGCCCAGCGCTGAAAATCCACCTGGGGCAGTTCCTTGTTCACTTCGCCCACGATAAACTCAGCCAAATCTACTTCACTGAACCTTTGGAGAAGTTCTGATTCTGACGGACGTTTCTCGCTCTTGAATTGGTTTCTAAAATAGGTCAGAACGGGTAGTTTATCGGAATCCTTGACTTCTTCCAGTTCTATGTGGTTGAAAACGAATTCCGCCACACTCCAATCATGTATGAGAATCCGAACGAGATCATCCATTGCCTTTTTGCTTCTGGAATGCCCTTTCACCCGTGAGAGATCCGTTAGACGCTCAGCTATTGTAGAAACCCGGTGCGAGGCGTTAACAGCTTTTTTCTGAATGACCGTTTCAAGTTCGGTCCAGAGAATTTTTTCGCTGATGTGTAGTTTGCCGGCGAGATCGCTCAGCAGCAAGCTGCGTTGAATCCGGTCTCTCATTCGCGCCAGCGACTCGAGCAGTGAACGGATGCCTTCGCTGCGCTGTTCGGGACTTTGCGCTGTCAACTGGTTGAGCTTGAAATCGAAGAGCGGCAGGGCTTGTTCAAGACGTTCCCGCAAAGCGGCCGCCCCCTGTTCGCGGATGTAGCTGTCCGGATCGTGACCATCGGGCAGCTTTGCGATCAGCACCTGAAGTCCCTGCTCTATCAGAACATCGGCGCCACGCAACGCCGCCGCCGAACCAGCGCTGTCGCTGTCGTACATGAGCGTGACGTTCCGTGTGTAACGCAGGATTAAGCGTGCCTGATCTTCGGTCAAAGACGTGCCGGACGTTGCCACCGCGTTCCGGATTCCAACCGACGCTAGACTCAGAAAATCCATGTAACCTTCGACAAAGACCGCAAAATCTTGCTTCCGGATTTCGTCGCGATTTTGAAAAAGTCCGTAAAGCAGCTTGCCTTTCAGGTAGATGGCACTCTCGGGCGAATTGACATATTTTGGCGCATCCTGCTTGTCTTGTAGAATTCTGCCGCCAAACGCCACCACCCGGCCGGAGAGATTCCAGATGGGGAACATGATGCGGTCGCGGAAACGGTCGTAGCGCCTGCCCTCCTCCTTCTCAAGAATGAGGCCTACCTGCAAAAGCGCCTCCTCATCGTTAGCGGTTCTTTGGGCCTGCCGCAGCAGATTATCCCACCCGGGCGGCGCATAGCCGACGCCGTAAGTTTCGATATCTTGACTGGTAAGCCCCCTGCCAACGAGATAGTCATGCGCTCTCTTTCCCTGCTCAGTCAGCAGCATTTCCCGGTACCAGCCGACAGCAAACTCGTTGATGTGAAACAGCGCTTCGTTTTGCCGCGCCTGCCCTTCGTCCTGCTCCTCAAAATCGATCTGAATACCGGCGCGCTGCCCCAGGAATTTGACAGTATCGGGAAAACTTGTGCCCTCATGTTTCATGATGAACGTAAATGCGTTGCCGCCGGCGCTGCAGCCAAAACAGTGGAAAATTTGCTTTTCGGGATTGACGCTGAAGGATGGGGTTTTCTCGTTATGAAAGGGACAAAGGCCAAAATAATTCTGACCTTTTTTTTTCAACGTTACATAGCCAGAGATGAGGTCAACGACGTCTGTCGCAAGACGGACTTCCTCGATGACGCGCTCCGCAATGGGTCTCGCCACATTGCCCTCAAAATATTTGGATGAATTTGCTGCCTGTGAAGTTGAAAACTGTCGCGATGAACGCCCGTTACATCGACTGCACGCTACTGCTCATCTTCGCCGTCATCAACGGTGAGACGCTGATAGAGTTTCTTCTTGATAAAAAGCTCGACGAGATCTTCATCAAGTTTGCCTGCCCGAACTTCCTGGCGCAGGATATCTAATGCCTTTCCCATAGGCATCGCCTTCTTGTACGGCCGGTCCGGCGAACTCAATGCGTCAAAAATGTCTGCGATGCAGAGAATTCTCGCCTGAATGGAAATCTCGTCTCCCTTTAGACCCTTCGGGTACCCGCTGCCATCGAGATACTCATGGTGTGCCGCCGCGTACTTCGGAATGTTTTTTAGATCCCGCGTGAACGGCATCTTGTTTAGAATATCCAGGGTGTGGTTTACGTGCAACTGGATTTCCTTGTATTCGACCGGCGTCAGATTCCCCTTTACAATAGAAAGATTTTCATACTCATGATGGC
>SMXE01000060.1 GCA_004357015.1 Caldithrix sp. | reverse complement strand
GCCGCTCTACACCAATATCTCAGGCAGATCCGATTGCCCTTGCGCCGCACCCCAGATGTTGTCATTCTCCAGGACAGCGATGATTTTATCGTCGGCCTCGTCGTGGTCCATCATCCGTTTGTCCACTTCGTATTTCACCGAGTCAAACGGTGTAATCTCAATGTATGCGTTAACCACTTCCGGCGACTGCACACCGGGGTCGAGTCCATGCCAGGGGTGCGGACGCCATTTGTAAAAGGCTTGGGGAAAGCCATTTTCTCCTTCCTGAATTTCGGGAAACGGAACTGTTTGATTTTCTAAGAAGTATTTCGATTTGTTTCGTTTCAGACGTTCATAACAAAGGCTGCTTCAGCCAAACACTTCACAACCTGTCCTACAACGCAGTCACGCTGTTTTCGATGACCTGTTTTAGCCGGCTGTAATTCTCGTGCGCCTTGTCCACCATCATCGACTTGAACAGCGGCAAAAGCGACTTCCATAAGAAGTTTCGGCCTTCAACGCGCGTTACATCTGTGATGACGGTTCGCCCATCCTGGTCCGTAAACCGGATGTCAACGTTGGCAATCAGGGCATCGCTTATGAGTCTAAACCCAAAGCGCTCATTTTTCTGAAAGGCAGTCATCTCTTCTATCGTCACCTTTTCCTCGCCGTTCTCGACGATGACGAGCCGGTACCGGCTGCCGACTTCATTGGGATTGCCGCTGATGGTCTCGATGCTCTTGAACCCGCTCATCCATTCTCCCATATGCGATGGGTCGTTAAACACAGCAAAAGCTTGTTCGAGCGGCGCATTCACTTCGATCCGCGACTCGTATGAAAAGGAAGGCACGAAGAAGCCGATAGACAAGAAAACACCGGCCAGTACTGCACCGGTCAGCCCGGCATATTTGAGTATTTTCATAAATTGTCCTCAGCGGTTATTCCATTGAATGCAGGCCAACTTTGTTACCTTCGGAATCCAGGAAGATCGCTACGGTAGCACAATAAAGCATCTCTACCATACTTTGTCAAGTCTTCTGTTTCGGATTGACTTTTTCGTCCGAATTCGTAGTTTAATGTCATTCGATCGTTTGATGTTCATGAGGCAAATTGCGCGGGTCCGAAAGTCTGTCTAACCAGTGTCTGAACGAAAACGCCCTTAACCGGTCATTCCCGCCTGCCTCTGGCCGGAATCCCCCGGCCAAAGCAACGGGGTTTCGGCTCAAACTTGTCCCTGCATGTTTTTAGCAGGGAAGATCACCGAAATGACATGAGTGAGGGAGTTTTCGGTCAGACACCAACTGCCTCGAAAAAAGGAATCTACGCCGAAACTAATGGCGTTTCAGGGCGTAAGATTTGCTTGAATAGCTACCCTGAATTTCCTAAACAATTTGTACACAAGAACTCTATGTTTTCAGGAGAACACCTAATGCAAACTAGAGTAATCAACTTACTCTTGACTCTGACTGTTACGGCCAGTTTACTTACTATTGGTTGCGCCGGGGACGACTCCCACAGCGAAGACGGCAAGAACAGCACGGCGGAATCAAAGGACGAAATCAAAGAAGACGATAAGAAAAATAAATCAGAGGGAGAAGATTCCAAAAGGGAGGAGGACCTCATCCCCGTCGAAACCACGGTCGTTACTGTTGGCGACATCTCTTCTTTCATTCTGCTCAGCTCGAACCTTGAGACCGAGAAGATGACGGACATCTACTCGCGCGTGCAGGGCATTATCGAGAAGATTTTTATAGAGGAAGGGGATTATGTTAAGAAGGGCCAACTGCTGCTACAGTTGGAGCCGGATGAACTGGCCTTCCGAGAAGCGAAAGCGAAAGTTGATTACGAGCAGGAAAAGAACCTGTACGAACGCAAGAAGGCGATGTCTGAAAAACAGTTATTGAGTAAAGAAGAGTTCGAGATGGCCAAATTCTCCGTTGCGGCAAGAAAGCTGCTGTGGCAGGAAGCTAAATTAAACCTGAATCACACGAGAATTACGGCCCCCATCTCCGGCGTTGTTGGTGAAAGGTTGAGACGACCCGGGGATCGTATACAGCCAAGTGACAAACTGTTCACCGTTATCAACAATGACGAGATGATCGCGGTGATACACGTGCCTGAAAAGGAGATCGGTGTTATCAAGAAAGGGCAGAAGGCATTCATCAAATCGCAACATCTCGGGGATGACCAGTTCGCGGGCTGGATTAAGCGTGTGAGCCCGGTGGTAGACCCGCAGAGCGGCACATTCAAGGTTACGGTTGGCATCGACAACAAGGGCAAGCGGCTTCGGCCCGGCATGTTTGTGAACGTGCACGTGATCACGGATGTGCATCGCAACACGGTGCTCGTTCCCAAGACCGCCGTTGTCTACCAAAATGAAAATATGCACGTATTTGTGGTCAAAGATAACATCGCGAAGAAAGTGACCCTTGTTCCCGGCTATCAGGATTATGAGAAAATCGAATCCCGTTCAGGAATTGATCCGGATGACAAGATTGTTGTGGTCGGGCAAGCAGGCCTGAAGGATGGCGCCAAAGTCAACATCGTGGCAGAGCAAGAGCGTGCTACTGAGGCCGCTCACGCGTCAAACTAAACATCTGATCTCCATCCAGTATCATTCAATCCAGTTTGGCAGAAACTTCAACTGTGGTTTTATAGAGATGGAAACCCATGTCAGATTCTAAAAAATCGACTTATGATATTTTGATGAAAGAACGTGGCGGACAGTTTTTCGTCTTCACCACAACGCGACCAGTGGCCATTCTGATGGTGGTTCTGGGCTTTTGTGTGTTTGGCTGGATTTCCTACCAGCAGCTTCCGATGAACTTGATGCCCGATATCACCTATCCTTCCCTGACGGTGCGCACAGAGCACGCAGGCACCGCGCCCGAAGAAGTCGAGACCACTATTTCGCGTCCCGTTGAGCAGGCGCTTGGCATTGTGAATCACCTGGTGAGCATCAGTTCCATCTCAAAAGCCGGCCAGTCCGATGTCAAGCTGGAATTCACCTGGGACACGGACATGAATCAAGCCACGTCGGACGTACGCGAAAAACTCGACCAGGTATTTCTGCCGGAAGAAGTGAAGCGGCCGATCATTCTCCGTTTCGACCCTACACTGGACCCCATCATGCGCCTGGGGCTGTACGGCGACGCCTCGCTCATCTATCTGCGCTACCTTGCGGATGAAGAGATCAAGCGCGGCCTCGAAACTGTGGAGGGTGTGGCAGCTGTGAAGGTGAAAGGCGGCCTGGAAGAAGAAATTCGCGTCGAACTCAATGAACAGCAATTGACGCTGATCGGCATCGATATTCAACAGGTGAGAAACCGTCTCACGCAGGAAAACGTGAACCTCGCCGGCGGCAAACTGAAGGAAGGGCAAACTGAATATCTTGTTCGTACGCTCAATGAGTTCAAGTCAGTGGATGAAATTGCGCACGTCGTGATCGGCAACTGGAATGGCAAAGAGATCAAAATTCACGACGTAGCCAAAGTCAGCAGAACCTTCAAAGAACGCGAAATCATCACACGCCTGGACAACAGAGAAAGCGTTGATATTGAAATTTTCAAAGAAGCGGACGCGAATATCGTTGAGGTTGCGCAACGCGTTAAAGATAGAGTCTTCGGCACCGAGGAACAGCGGGACTTTGTAAAGCAACTTGAAGAAAAAAAGAAGAAAAAGCCAGAGGAAAAGCGCGTTAAGCTTACTTCGATCAATGGCAAGGACAAAAAGGGTCAAGGAAAGAAAGGCAAAGGCGGACACGGACGAGGTGGCCCCGACCGTGAAGCGATGATAGCCAAACAGATGACCAATTTCATCACTTACACCTTGCCTGAAAACCTCGAGCTCAGCGTGCTTTCAGATCAGTCTATTTTTATCAGGAACTCGGTTGACAATGTGAAGAATACTGCGGTGATTGGGGGCGTTCTCGCAGTGATCGTGCTGTTCATTTTTCTGCGCCGTCTATCCGCCACTCTGATCGTTGGCATTTCCATTCCTGTTTCTATCGTGGCAACATTTGCGCCGATGAATATGTTCGGTGTTTCGCTCAACATCATGTCACTGGGCGGCCTGGCGCTGGGCGTCGGGATGTTGGTGGACAACTCCATCGTGGTGCTTGAGAGCATTGCCCGCTGCCGCGAAGAAGGCGACGACCTGATCCAGGCAACAATACGCGGCGTCCAGGAAGTCGGCGGCGCTGTGTTTGCATCGACGCTGACCACGGTCGCGGTGTTTTTCCCCATCGTTTTTGTTGAAGGCGTGGCAGGTCAGGTCTTCGGCAACCTGGCGCTGACGGTGGTCTTCTCGCTTTTTGCCTCTCTCGCGGTTGCACTGTTTCTGATCCCGATGCTTTCGTCGCGGCAAAGCTCACGCTTTGTGCAGGGCATTCAGATGGATCAACTCCTGAAGCAGCATGTCTTTCAGTTTCAAACAGCCGAAAAAATTCGCATGCTTTACGAGGAGAACGGTAGGCAAACATTCGCGGACAAGTTGAAGTCCGGACTCACGACTTTTGCACAAACGGCGTGGCTTATGCTCCTCAAGTTCTTGCAAACAGTCTCAGCCCTGCTGATCGCATTCGTCAAGCAATCAATAATACTGCTGCTGGTATTGTTCGCCCCATTCCTGGGGCTGCTCAGAATCACGGGCCTGATCAAATTCACCATAACAGCCTGGCTTCTTGATTTTTGCGCTCAAGCGGATTTTGGGCGGTTGACCTACATCAAGAAAGTCTGGCCAACGTTTTTGGTTAACAATTCGGCGCCGGCGCTGATTGAGGGAATGCGAAACATGAAATCTGCCTTTGCCAGCCGAAACAACATTGTTCAGGGATTGCTTCTGCCGATAAAAGCCGCTTTTATCGTCGCCAGATTTATCTTTCAATTCATGCTCGAGTTGGTGTTTCGCCTGGCTCATACCTTGCTTATTGTCCTGACGGTGGCAATCAAAGGACTGTTTCTTCTCATGGCGCTTATCTTTAGAGGCCCTTCCACGATGGTTCTCGAGGGCTTCAACAAGTTCTACAGCAATCTGGAGGAAGCTTACCCGCGGCTCCTCACGCGGGCGCTCAACAATCGTGGTGCAGTCTTGGGCACGGTGAGCGCGCTGCTTCTGATTACAACCCTGGTCGTAGCCCCCCGCCTCGGCAGCGAGCTCATTCCCGAAGTGCACCAGGGCGAGTTCAACGTGGAGATCACAATGCCGGTCGGCACGCCGGTGGAACGGACAGACCGGAGAGTCTCGGAAATCCAGGAATTTCTCAAAGGCCTGGACGGTGTAAAACAAATCGCGGCCGTGTCGGGCACGGACAAGACTGCAAATTCCGGCAGCGAAGAAGGCGAGCACACTGCCAAGCTGACTGTCAGGTTGGAGCCGACCGGCAACATTGCCGCTGCAGAAGAAAAGTTGATAGACAAAATTCGACATCAGATGCAACACTACCCCGGAATTCAGTGGAAAATCTCACGTCCGGTTTTGTTCAGTTTCAAGACGCCCATTGAGGTTGAAATCCACGGCTACAACTTGCAAAAGCTGCAACAGTACTCCAGAGAACTGGAAGACAGAATGGCGACCATCCCAGGTGTCATCGATGTCAAGTCAAACATTCAGCGGGGGAACCCGGAAGTGCAGATCGTTTACGACCGTTCGGTGCTTGCAAAATTCGGACTCAATGTGATGGATGTCGCTACCATTGTGCGCAACAAAGTGCGCGGTGACGTTGCGACTGAGTTTAGGGAACAAGATCGTAAGATAGACATTCTGGTACGGCTGCGAGAGGAAGACAAGGCAAGTATCGCAGATCTGCGCCGACTGGTGATCAATCCCGGCGCCGAAAAACCGATTCTGTTGTCAGCCGTGGCAGACATTAAACTTCAGGAAGGTCCATCGGAAATCAGAAGGGTGGACCAACAGCGCACTGCCTTGATCAGCGCAAACCTGAGCAGACGTTCGTTAAGTGAGGCGAGCGAGGATATTTTTCTCGAGTTGCAAGCGATGAATTTGCCGGAGGATTTCTCCTTTGCGATGGCCGGGCAGAACAAGGAGATGGAGACCTCACTGGAAAGCCTGAAGCTGGCGCTGGCGCTGGCGATCTTTCTGGTTTACATCGTGATGGCGTCGCAGTTCGAATCGATGATT
>SMXE01000059.1 GCA_004357015.1 Caldithrix sp. | reverse complement strand
GAGGTCTTTTCAAAATTTTGAGGTGAATAAGGTGTTTGGTTGATTCTCAACGTTAATTTTATGCGGTTTTTACAGTGTTATTTGCCACCTCGAAAATCGTCCTGATTTCGCCCCAAAAAGTTAAGTCATTTTCTCTAATTCATTCTGTTATTGTGATTTTCCCCGTCCCTTATTAGTAGTTTTTTTTAACATCGATGGCCTCGACTGACTATAGAAATCTTCTGAACGGGTTCCCTTCTGCTGTTCGCACACGGTCTGAATGGCAACCTGTAGCACACACAGGTACAATTTGAACCCCTGCCCAAGGGACTACCAACTCATCACAGTCATATCTGATGTTGCGCCCGGCGTTGAAGTAGAGTCATTTAATCCCGGCTTTTCCCTTGACATTATTTTAAAATGTCGTTATATTCTCCACATTTTAGTAGCCAATCTTTTACACTTTCACGCCAATCTCATCAACACAAAGGAGGCGCAATGCAAGCCTTTCTGGAGCGCATGAAGGACAGTGCCACGAAGACCCAGGTCTGGAAATCAATGTTTCGTCACAGCTACGAGGACACGCCCCGCAACCGGTATCTGCAGGTTCTGGATAACGTTTGGCTGCACCTCCATCCGACGAGAATTCCACGCCACGGCGCTTACATCAGGTTTACCTGGTGCATGGGCGGCATCACGTTCCTGCTCTTTCTGGTGACGGCCGTGACTGGCGTACTGCTGATGTTCTATTACCGCCCAACGGCGGAATACGCTTTCAACGACATGAAGTATCTGGAATTTGACGTGCCGTTTGGCATGTTTCTGCGCAACATGCACCGCTGGGCTGCGCACGGCATGGTGATCGCGGTCTGGCTGCACATGTTCCGCGTTTTTCTCACGGGTTCCTACAAACCGCCGCGTGAGTTCAATTGGGTCGTTGGCGTAATTCTTCTTACAACCACTTTGCTTTTGAGCTTCACCGGCTATCTGCTGCCATGGGATCAGCTTTCTATCTGGGCAGTTACGGTGGGTACCAACATGGCGCGAGCAACGCCGTTCCTTGGGCACGAGGGGCCGTTCGGGCCCGAATTGGGCATGCGGCCGGATAATGACGTGCGTTTTGTTCTGCTGGGCGGCACCCAGGTCGGTCCACCCACCTTGCTGCGATTCTACGTGTTGCACTGCATCTTTTTCCCGCTGTTTCTGGCGATTTTCATCGCGGTTCATTTCTGGCGAGTGCGCAAGGACGGTGGCATTTCAGGGCCGCTTTGATCGTGCCGGGCAGTTGCCCACCACTAAGCATTGCTTGAATTCAGTTCAATCGAATGATCGCGGCCGGGATGGTCAAGACCGCTGGATCAAAATAGAGGAGCGTCCATGGAAAATTTTATGCTGATTCTAGGTAAGGCGGATAACATTCCCATCATTATGATGCTTTTTCTTTTTGGTTTTTTTATCTGGCTCTGGTGGCGGGAGGCACAGAAGAACGATGCCCTGATCAGCGCGGGCCGGTACGGTGAATTGCAGGCCGAGGGCAAGGACCGTATTTTCACTTGGCCGTATCTGGCAAGGAATGAATTTCTGGCTGCCATTCTGATCATGGTCATCCTGACTGTCTGGTCAGTCGTCCTGGATGCCCCGCTTGAACAACCTGCCAATCCTACCAAAACCCCGAATCCTTCCAAAGCGCCCTGGTATTTTCTGGGCTTGCAGGAAATGCTTGTTTATTTCGATCCGTGGATTGCAGGCGTCATTTACCCGACGATCATTATTGTTGGCCTCATGGCCATTCCTTATATCGACAAGAATCCGAAAGGGAACGGGTACTACACCTGGCAGGAACGAAAATTTGCAATCAGTATCTTTATGTTCGGCTTTTTCGCTTTGTGGATAGCCATGATTTTTGTGGGCACGTTTCTGCGAGGGCCTGGATGGAACTTCTTTGCACCGTGGGAGCTGTGGGACCCGCATAAAGTGGTTGCGATGACCAATGTAGACCTGCATCAGCTTTTGGGTATCCGCAGTTCGATTGGGGCATTTTTCTTTGGTGGATTCTTGCTGACGGCGTATTTTTCGCTTGGTGTGCTTTACTATTATTTAAAGAAAGAGACCGAGTTCATCAAGAAGCTCGGCGCAGCGCGGTATGGCCTGCTGGCATTCCTGTTTCTGTGCATGATGGGCTTGCCGATCAAGATGATGCTGCGCTGGACCCTGAACATCAAATATATCTGGGTCACGCCATGGTTTAATATCTGACGTAGATCATGCAGCGACAGAGCGTAGAGCGCCCCGTAGAATTGTTTGCTTTACGATGTTTGAGAAACTGATTTAATCCAACAAGCAATCTGGCTTTGAATAAATTCTAAGGAGAACGAATTGCCAAAGCGATCTGACATTCCTCTCGAAGAAAGAGAATACGGCCACATCTATCTGATTCTGGCGGGCCTGCTCGCACTTACCACTTTCTGGGCGATCTGGGATATGATCCACGAGCGGGCGCCGTGGCAGCGTTACCAGATGACGTTTAATGCCATGGAGAAGCAAAACGTTAAGGCTGAGTTGGGCTCGCTACTGGAAGAATTCAACGCCAGCGAAGGCGAAACATATCAATCGTTGCAAGATCAACTTGCCGAGGCCAAAGTAAAGCTGGAAGGGGAGGCGTACAAGAAATTGGAGGCGGAACTTGCAAAGGCGGAAATCCGGCTGGAAGACGCCATGCAAACCTATCGTTTCTCCAAAAGCGAGTACGACGCCATCTGGTATCTGTACAAGCACGCTGAGCATGAAGGGCACGTGAACGAGATGCAAAAGTTGCGGTCGAAAGTCGATGCACTGAACGCTGAAGTGGTGGAGTTGAAAAAAGGGTGGGACGATGCCGAAACCGCGCGTGCAGAGGTAGAGACCCGCATCGCCGAGATACGCGGTACTGTTGACAATCTGGAGACAGAGATTGCGGCGATGAGGGAGCCGATCACCGAGTTGGAGGGGAAGATCGAGCGGATCGCCGACCGCAAAATCAAGATCGAGCAATTCGTTTTTGGCAATTTCGTCAGAGGGAATTTTGAAAGCTATATCGATCGGGTCGACCGGTGCACGAGCTGCCACGTTAATGCCGACAAGAGCGGCTATGAAGATTACGCCCCGCCGTTTCAGACGCACTCCAATCGTGACGTCCTGTTGAAAATTCATCCGGTAAACCAATTTGGCTGCACGCCGTGTCATGATGGACAAGGCGAGGCTTTGCGCATCCCGCATGCCCACGGAACCGTCCCGCACTGGGAGCACCCTCTGCTCGCTGGGAACATGATTGATTCCGGGTGTAACAAGTGTCATAGCAAAGAGATGAAGATCGAACATGCGCCCAACATCACACGGGCAAAGCGCATGTTTTTTGACCTCGGATGTTATGCCTGCCACGACGTTGCAGGTTACGAGAATGCCCGCAAGATAGGCCCGCCGCTGAACGCGATCACCCAAAAGACCACGCCAGACTTTGTTTATCACTGGGTCGTTGACAACAAGTCTTTCCGGCCGCACACACGGATGCCCAATCCGCAGTTCACGCACGATGAGGCAACTGCCGTGACCGCATACTTGAGTAACATTGCAAAAGACACGGAGTACACCCTGCCGAAAGCGCCACGCGGCGGTTCCGCAGCCCGCGGAGAAGAGTTGGTGGAGAGCATCGGCTGCAAGGGGTGCCACATCGTCACGCAGAAGGATCGAGAGATTCGCGTCACCGACGTGTCGTATGATATTGCACCGGACCTCTCTAAGATCGGCAGCAAGGTGAACCGAGACTGGCTGTATGCCTGGATTAGAAATCCCAAGCAGTACCATCCCGGCACCACCATGCCGAGGCTGCGATTGACAAATGCTGAAGCGCTGGACATTGTGAGCTATTTAATGCGGCAGAAAGAGAGTGACCCGCCTGCCAGCATGATCGACGGTGTTGACCTTACCTCGCCGGAACTGGTTGCCGAAGGCAAATCCATTGTTAGGAATTTTGGTTGCCACGGCTGCCACGACATTAAGGGCATGGAAGGCGAAGGCAAAGTCAGCGTTTCGCTCAATGAGTTCGGTGGCAAAACGCACGATGAGCTGTTCTTCGGCGATGCGCTTGCCAAAGGGGAAGTCGCAGCGGAAACCTGGGACGACTGGACCATGGGCAAAATGCACAATTCCAGACTGTACGCCACAGAGGCCGTGGTTCAGCGGATGCCGAACTTTGCTTTTGGCGATGAAGACGCCCGCACTTTGACCATGCTGCTGAAGAGCTGGGATGGCCGGGTGATCGGCCAAAAGTATCTACATAATCCGGGCCGTCTCGGTGAGGCCATTGAGAAGGGTCGCCGGCTGGTGCGCAAGTACAATTGCGTCGGCTGCCACATCATCGAAGGCGAAGGCGGCTACATTCGCCCGACCATCGTGGAAGCGTTCAAGAAATCGGGCAAGGGGAAGGATGCAGCGCTGTCGGCTTCGCCTCCGGATCTCATTGGTGAAGGCCGAAAGGTTCAACCTCATTGGCTTTTCACATTCCTGAAGAATCCGGTAACACAAATTCGACCCTGGCTGTCTGTGAGGATGCCGACCTTTGAGTTTCCCGATGGCGAAGTGAACGTGCTCATCGAGTACTTCCAGGCGTTGGAAGGCATGAACGTACCGTTTTCTGAAATCAATATCGAGTTGACCAGTGAACAAAAAAGCGCTGCCGAAACTTTGTTCTCGGCGGAATACTTGAGCTGCTTTAGCTGCCACCAGGTTGGCAGCAAAAAGCCGGAAGGCCCGCCAGAAGGCTGGGCGCCCGATTTCCTGCTGGCGCCAGAGCGACTCAATCCGGACTGGGTTTTTGATTGGATTATGGATCCGCAGGCACTGCAACCTGGCACCAAGATGCCCGGTTTCTACCCGGACGTGGCGGAATCCCTGCCCAACATTCTTGGGGGAGATGCAGACCGACACGTTGCGGCGCTGCGTGACTATTTAATGAACATACGGAAATTTGCGAATCGACTCTAATTTTGAGTTAACCATATTTATTACTTTCAGGAGGATACCATGAGAAAAATGTTTGTTCTGGTCATTGCAATGTCGATGGCAGCGCTATTGCTGACTGCATGCGGCGGCGATGGAGATACCACGACCGACAAGGCAGCTAAGAAAGCGACAACGGTGGCAGCACTCCCCGGCTATAAGGTAATGGCTATTACCGACGGCGGCGCCATCAAAGGTCGCGTGACTTTTTCCGGCGCTGTACCGGCCAAGAAGAAGGTCGAGGTCACCAAAGATATCAACGTATGCGGCAAAGAGCCCCATTACGATGCATCTATGCTGGTCTCTGACGATAAAGGTCTGGCGAATGTGGTTGTGAAAATTAGCAACATTAGCGAAGGCAAAGGTATGGATGCCATGGGCGAAAGTGTTGAGTTGAACCAGCTGGGTTGTGCCTTCAAACCGCACATCAGCATTGTGTCGGCCGGCGCCGAATTGACTATTCTGAACAGCGATGGCATTCTGCACAACATCCACACTTACAGCGAAAAGAACACGGCCATCAATGTAGCCCAGCCCGGATTTAAGAAAAAGATGAGACGATCTTTTTCTGAGCCGGAAATTATCCGCATCGCCTGTGATGTCCACAACTGGATGGGCGGGTACATTGTCGTCACAGATCATCCATACTACACAATCACCGACGCCAGCGGTAATTTCGAGTTAAGCGATGTGCCGGCTGGAACGTACACACTCGAGTATTGGCAGGAGACACTGGGCAAGATGACTATCGAAGCCACTGTCGAGGCCGGCGGCACGGCCGAGGCCAATGTGGAGTATGCGACAGATAGCTAATCTTCAAATGCTGATCTTCTCGAAGAAGGACAGTGTCAGATCATTCGAATTCGTGGGTGTGTTTCAGCTTTGAAGCACACCTTTTTTTTGTTTAGAGAAATGGCAAGAAAACTAACCTTTATTCTGGTACCGCTGGCACTCGTCGCCTACCTCGTTTATTCCTGGGTTAGCTCCTTGCCGGAAGTGTCGCCGCTGTCCGACCCTGACGTTGAGGTGACATCGAAGAACGGCGAGGAATTGTTCTGGGGCCGAGGGCGCTGCCATGTCTGCCACCGCATCGGTGAAAGAGGATATGCTTTGCGTGGCCCCAATCTGGGAGACAGCAAGGACGGCGCAATCATCCCGCTCCGCGCACAGCAGCGCGCCCTGCAACTGGGTCTGACGGGCGGCACCGACTATCTGATTCAATGCGTAATTCAGCCGGGCGCTTTTGTGGTGCCCGGATACAGCAACGAAATGCCGGAAGTGTACAAAGCTCCTATTTCCCTTTTCCCTTCGGAAATCACGGCGGTCATCTACTATCTGAAGAGTCTCGATGGCCATACATCATCTGTTCCCGATATTCATCTGCCTCTTCAGTTGATGTCGGCATTTGAGTCTCCGGCACAGCCGGAGTTCAGAGTCAGAGGTGATGTTGCAACAGGCCGTGACCTGTTCTTCGACTCAGCAGGACCGGCGGCCTGCGCAAGCTGTCATGTTGGACTTGATGCAGAGGGAGACCCGCGGAGCAGCGCAATCGGCCCGGATCTGACATCGGTAGCAGCGATCAGGACAGCACGTTATCTTTATGACAAGATCGTCAACCCAGATTCAAATGT